>JAFTTD010000318.1 GCA_017466965.1 Bacteroidaceae bacterium | reverse complement strand
AGCGAGTTATTGACACCGGCATTCTATAAGTGTCATGATATGCCATAACAATCATGTCTGCACTTGTCTTTGATGCACTATAAGGGCTATGCGGATTGAGCGGGGTGTTTTCAGTAAAAAATCCATCTTCTCCAAGCGACCCATATACTTCATCTGTTGAAACTTGGTGATACCTCACATCGTCACGCCAAGTAGGATACCCCTGAGCGTCCTTGCCTGTAACCCAAGCCCTGCGAGCAGCGTCAAGCAGATTTTGAGTTCCTAATATATTTGTCTGAAGAAACAGTTGAGGATTTTCTATACTACGGTCAACATGACTCTCTGCTGCAAAATTAACCACATATTCAAAATTATAGTCCTTGAAAAGCTGATTAACCAAACCTTCATCACATATATTACCACGTACGAAAATACAACGTTCACCATCTATATCATCCTTTATTGTCTTGATATTTCCTGCGTATGTAAGCGCATCAAGAACAACAACTCTCACATCTTCATGCTTAGCGAGAATATATTTTATATAATTTGCGCCTATAAATCCGGCTGCGCCTGTAACTAAATAAGTTTTCATATTTTTGTTCAATAAAACTGTTGCAAAGGTACGAAAAAAATACGACAACTCAACATTAGCGCTCAAATTTGTAGCAGGAACATCCCCTTTGGCAAAGTTTACGCGTATTATCGCAATATTAATAATCATCAAAAGGCAATGAAAGCTGAGTCCATTCGGATGAAATTGCAGATTCTTCTTTTTTAGGATTTGACACAGTCAGTCCTATCAAGCGTATAGGATGGTCAAAATATGATATTCCTTCTAAAAGGGACTTTGCATGAGGAAGTATGTCTTCTAAAGAAACAAAAGGCGAAGCTTTTGTAAAACTACGTGTAATCTGTTCAAAATCATGGAATTTTATCTTCAATGTAAGCGTAATACCCCTGAAATCATTTTCATGAATACGTTCCACCAATTCTGTTGCCACATGATAAAGTTCTATTATAACAGAAGACTTCAAATTTATATCCCTTTCAAGAGTGTGCTCACACCCTACAGACTTTCTAACCCAATCGGTCCTGACTTCGCGAGTGTCAATACCTCGCGCAAAATCATAATAAATCTGACCAGACTTTCCGAACTCTCTTGTAAGCATCAGCAAAGAACAATCTCTCAGGTTTGCGCCGTTATGAATTCCAAGTTCGTGCATTCTTTTTGCTGTCACTTTTCCAACACCCCAAAAGTCCTCTATAGGCAGTTGAGCCAAAAATGCAAGCGCTCTGTCAGGATGAATAACAAACAGTCCGTCCGGTTTTCGATAGTCAGAAGCAACCTTTGCCAAAAACTTGCAATATGAAACTCCTGCAGATGCAGTCAAACTAAGATTTTCATGTATTCTGCTTTTTATGTATTTGGCAACATCTACAGCCAACGGCATATTCAATTTGTTATCAGTGACATCAATAAAGGCCTCATCTATAGACAATGGTTCGACCAAATCAGAACATTCACGAAAGATTCCACGAATCTGCTCTCCTATCTCTTCGTAGTACTCATGACGAGGATGAACAACCACAAGTTCCGGACATAAACTCTTTGCCTTAACCATTGACATGGCAGAATGCACCCCAAACAATCGCGCCTCATAGCTTGCAGTAGAAACAACACCCCTATCAGAATCACCTCCTACAGCAATAGGTTTGCCACGCAATTCAGGAAAATCACGTTGCTCTACAGATGCATAAAAAGCATCCATGTCTATATGTATAATTTTCCTTGTAAAGTTCATCGCAGCCCCATATACATAGCAGGAGGCAAAGTATCACCTAACTCAATGACTTCAAGGTCCTTAATTTCAGAACCGTCTATAGTAAAACGCACAAGAGTTCTTACCTTATGAAAACCCTGTTGCCCTGCAGCACCAGGATTAATATGGAGACAGCCCAGCGTCTTGTCGTACATAACCTTAAGTATATGAGAATGACCACTAATAAACAGTTTAGGAGGTCTCGCAAACATTGTACTTCTAATAGAAAAATCATAGTTGCCAGGATAGCCGCCTATGTGTTTCATAAGCACTTCTACATCTTCGCACTTAAATCTATATTTTTCACTAAACCTGTATCTCAGGTCTCCTCCATCACAATTTCCGAAAACACCCTTCAATGGCTTGATTTCGGCAAGCCGATCAGCAATTTCCATTGAGCCAAAATCACCAACATGCCATATTTCGTCACATTCTGAAAAATATTTAACATACTTTTCATCCCAATATGAATGTGTATCAGAAAGCAATCCAATTCTTCTCATAATAACCAAAATTAAAATCCTCAGACCCTAATTCTGCAAAAATAACAAGATTTATTGGTTTTTAGCCAATGAAAGCATTAGTTTTTCTATATCTTTGCAAAATGAAGGTGTTTTGTCAAATCATATAATCAACCAACAAGGCAAAAGACATTTTCCAAAAAACAACATTCATGGAAGAAAAAAGAGGTTTTAAGCATACAAACGAAAGTTCGGGAGCAGAAATGCTAGCCGAAATTTGCCGTTTAATACTTCTTTTAATTTGGAAAATGACTAAAAAGTTTTTACGGTTCACTCTCAATTCACTACAGAAAATCGGTCGTTATATAGGAATATTCTTTAATATTTCCGCCAAAAGGACTGCACTTCTCACGAAACTAACGGGAAATGCCATTAATAGAGGAAGTCGTATTTTTATTATAATAATCTACAGAAGCAAAAAGCAAATCAAAGACTTCTGGTACGACAACAATACTCAAGAGAAAATAAGAACAATCCGAAGCAATATTAAGAGTTTTGGATTATTTATATGGCATTGCATTAAATTAGCCGGTAAAGCCTTTCTACACTTCTTAAAAGCCGCCTATGTATTTATAAAACAAACTGCAATAAACACCAAACCATTCATCATTGCAGGATGGAATCTGTTTATTAAATCATGCGTTGAATTTGGTTTATGGCTCAGGAAATGTTGGCGCAATACAAAAAAAAGTCACAAAAGAAGAGTTGTCGCATTCAAACGGTTCAGGAAAAACAAAGGTTTTAAGGGGTTGCTAATAGACACCGGAAACTACCTGAGAAACACATTAAACGAATACATGGACGAAGAAGAGGCTTCATCTGAGACAAGCTCAAACATTGACGATGATATATACGAGGAGGATATGGAAGATGGAAACAAAGCAAAAGTTATCGGCAAAAAACTCTTTTCTTCCGTCAAAAACATTGTCGATGTCAACGACTAAAACGTCACTATTTTATTCAAATAGGAAGTTAAAACTAAAAAAATCACCATGTAAGTGCAAAAAAAACTCTTTTAGTGAATGTGATAATAAAAAAAAGTATTACTTTTGCGACAAATCGTGAGAAACATAAAGGAAACAATAAAAATAATATAATCTATGGAAATCAAAAAATCTAAGAAAGCGGATCTTGAAGGCCAGAAAGGCACTGGGCTCTTGATTGGTTACATCTTGGCTTTGGCTTCTATGCTCGTTGCTTTTGAATGGACAACGAAAGAGTATATTGAAACAGAGCCTGTGATTTATGCAAGTTATGCACCTATGGAAGAGGAAACTCCACCAATAACACAGCCACCTATATTTACGGCTGCACCTCCTCCACCAGCAGAAGTGCCAAAGGTTGCAGAAATCCTTGACATCGTTGAAAATGATGAAGAAATTGAAGAAGAGGAAATCCAATCTACAGAAGACACTAACGAAGCAGTCACAGGTCCGGTATCACAGCACACAGGTCCGGTAATGACAGGTCCGGTTGTAACAGAAGAAGATACAGGTGAAGGTGAAATCTTCCAGGTTGTTGAACAGATGCCAATGTTCCCTGGTGGAGATGAAGCACTTATCAAATGGCTTTACGACAACCTTAAATATCCATCAATTGCACAAGACAACGGTATTCAAGGACGCGTAATGGTTCAGTTCACAGTCAACAAGGACGGTTCAATCGTAGATCCTGAAATTTTCAGAGGTGTTGACGGTTCACTTGACAAGGAAGCATTACGAGTAGTAAAAGCAATGCCTAAATGGAGTCCAGGCAAACAGCGCGGTAAACCAGTACGTGTAAGATACACATTGCCTGTAATGTTCAGATTACAATAATCTAAACGAAATAAAAGCAGTAAAAAGGTCGCAGGTTTTGCGGCCTTTTTTATTAACTTACAATTCAAAGACCTATATATGCTGACAAACAAAGAACTAATAGAAAAAGTCAATTTATATATTGACAATATAGCCTACAATTCAGAACCTGAAGGATTATATGCTCCTATAAAGTATGTACTTGCACTTGGCGGTAAAAGAATCAGACCAGTGTTGATGCTTATGGCATACAACTTATACAAGGACAATTTGGACGAAATAATGCCAAACGCAGTAGGACTTGAGACCTATCATAATTTCACATTGCTTCATGATGATTTGATGGACAAAGCTGAAAAAAGAAGAGGCAAAGAAACAGTGCATATCAAATGGGACGACAACACTGCAATATTGTCAGGAGACGCAATGCTCATTCTTGCATATAAACTCATGTGCGAGAACAAGTCACCATACCTGTACGAAGCATTAGCAACATTCACAGAAGCTACACTCGGTGTATGCGAAGGGCAGCAGTACGACATGGAATTTGAACAGAGGCAAGACGTCAGAGAAGAGGAATATATGGAAATGATACGTCTGAAGACATCACTACTACTTGCTTGCGCATTAAAAATCGGTGCACAGCTTGCAGGAGCATCAAACGAAGACGCTGAGAATTTATACAAATTCGGAGAAAAAATGGGATTGGCATTCCAGTTGCAAGATGATTTGCTTGACGTTTATGGCAACCCTGAAATATTTGGGAAGAACATAGGCGGAGACATTCTTTGCAACAAAAAGACCTTCATGCTCATCAACGCCCTTAACAAGTCGGAAGGGAGCACAAAGAGCGAACTTGAAAATTGGATTTCAAAAAAAGACTTCAATGCAGCAGAAAAAATATCAGCAGTCACAGCAATCTACGACAAGCTGAATATTAAGCAGATATGTTCAGAAAAAATAGAAAGTCTCTTTGCCGAATCATTGGAATGTCTTGAAAAAGTAAAAATTGAACATTCAAGAAAAAAAGAATTAAAAGATTTTGCATATAACATGATGGGGCGTGAATACTAACCCACAGAAAAATATTCTCATCTTGTATGTTAACATTAATAGACACCCATTCACATATTGACGGAGAAGAATTTTCAGAAGATTTCAACGACGTTGTTAGAAGAGCTAAAGAGGCAAATGTTGAAAAAATCTTCATCCCTAATATTAATACGGAAACAATTGGACGTATTTTAGAAGTATGCGCAATCAACCCTGGCGTATTATACCCAATGCTAGGGTTGCATCCAGAAGATGTCAAAGGAACGGAATACAAAAAGGCGCTTGGTTGCCTAAAAGGTATTTTAGACCAGCATAATGCCCAAGATTCAGAACTGCAGAAATTCATTGCCATCGGTGAAATTGGCATTGATTTATATTGGGACAAAACATACAAGAAGGAGCAAATAAAAGCTTTCGAAAGGCAAATTGAATGGAGCATTGAATACAATCTGCCTATAATGATACACACAAGAGAAGCGCACAGAGAGGTTGTTGAAGTAATCAGTAAATATAAGACCGAAAACATCCGCGGAGTTTTTCATTGCTTCACAGGCAACACAGAAGAAGCAGAAGAGCTGATGACATTCAACAACTTCATGTTAGGAATAGGCGGGGTTGTTACATTTAAAAAATCCACACTTGCAGAGACCATAAAAAAAGCAATCCCCCTTTCTAAAATAGTTCTTGAAACAGACTCTCCTTACATGGCACCAGTACCATATCGGGGAAAAAGGAATGAAAGTTCATTCATTACAGAAGTCGCCAAGAAAATAGCAGATATTTTACAGTGTTCAACAGAGGATGTGGCAGAACAAACTACAAAAAACGCTTTATCCATCTTCAAAATATAAACCTTTAATAAAAGATACACATAACAGCCTTATGTGCATCCAAACAAATAGGCTCAAACAACTATTACATTCATTTTGTATGCTAAAGGAGCAAAAACAGTACTGCAAAGCATGAAAAAGTAGTTTTTTTTATAAAAAACATAACTTTGAACTGATTAGATTTACTTCCTTTAAAAAAAATGAGTATTTTTGTTGCTGAATTTGCGTGCGAATCACATTTTTTTTGTAATTTGCAGCCGATTTGGAGAAAGCCGCTAAAGAAAGTGGACTTGGAGAGATGCTCGAGTGGCTGAAGAGGCACGCCTGGAAAGCGTGTATACGTTAAAAGCGTATCAGGGGTTCGAATCCCCTTCTCTCCGCTTGTTACCTTAAAGCAGAGAGAAAACCATAAAAATTATTCTTTTATACAAATTACAATTCTTAAAAGAATAAACACAGATTTAAGAAAGACAACAAAACAAATAAAAATTACAAATAAATAAAGTTATTAATCTTAAAAAATTTTAAGCACACAATGAAAAAGATTTTTGCAATTATTGCGATTATGGGAGTCTTTACATTTGGTATGACTCAGTAAGTTTCATCTCAGGAAGAAGTTGCAGCAGAAGCAACAGAGCAAGTTGATTCAGCAGCAGTAGATTCAATGGCAGTTGACTCAGCTGCAGTAGAAGAAGTTGTTGAAGAAGTAGCAGAAGTTCCTGCTGTTCAGGAAGGCGGAATGTACAAAACAATCAAGACAAAGTTCATTGAAGGAGACGCTGGCTTCATGGCTCTCGTAGCAATCGCTCTTGTAATCGGTCTTGCATTCTGTATTGAACGTATCATCTATCTTGCTCTTGCAGATGTAAATGCAAAGAAAATGATTGTAGGTGTTGAAAAGGCTCTCCTTACAAATAACAATTTAGAAGAAGCAAAGTCTATCGCTCGTAACACACGCGGTCCTATCGCATCAATCTATTATCAGGGACTTATGCGCCTTAACGAAGGTATTGACTCTGTAGAAAAGTCAGTTGTATCATATGGTGCAGTTCAGGCTTCATTCCTTGAAAAAGGCTGTTCATGGATTACACTCTTCATTGCAATGGCTCCATCACTCGGATTCTTGGGAACTGTGATTGGTATGGTGCAGGCATTCGATGACATCCAGGCTGCAGGTGATATTTCTCCAACAGTCGTAGCAGGAGGTATGAAAGTTGCCCTCTTGACAACAATCTTCGGTATCGTTGTAGCTCTTATTCTTCAGGTATTCTACAACTATATCCTTGCAAAGATTGAAAGCCTTACAGCACAGATGGAGGATTCTACAATTTCACTCCTTGACATCGTTGTTAAGTACAACTCAAAGAAGTAATCTAAGAGAATAGCAAACGAGTTCTAACAAATTCGAAGATTATAAAATGAACATTGAAAAGGTATCAAAATATACGTTGACAACCCTAATGGTTGTTAGCATTGCCATTTTCATTCTCTTCTTTGCAGTGGGTTACGATACTCCATGGGAAGAGAATCCGAAAATGAACAACCCTCAGTTCACAGATGTTCTATGCATTTGGACATATATCCTTGTGGCTGTAGCAGCGGTTTCTATGTTTGGAAGCTTCATCATGTATATTAAGGAGCACGGACTTGACAAATCAATTATGTACGTTTGGGGATTACCACTTATATCTATAGGTCTTGGTGTTATAATTGGTGTTT
>JAFTTD010000030.1 GCA_017466965.1 Bacteroidaceae bacterium | reverse complement strand
TACTTTGCGAATGAGATTCTCATCTCCTGCGTTTATAGCAAGGCATCCCTGATAGTCAATCTGTTTCTATTTGTGATCAAGAATGTCTATATTTATATAATTCAAGTTTTCAAGAATCTCCGGATTTTCAACATTTCCGTGTATTCCGATGAAAATAGGGTGCGCAACATCTGCCCAAAGAGTGGAATTTTGCATTGTTACATTCTTGCATCCTCCAACATATCCTTTTCTTGTACCATATACAGTGGTACAGTCATCTGATGTGCGGGCAAAGACTCCGTCGTAAAAAACATTGTTTGAAGCGAACACGTTGAAACCGTCACCCCAACCATACGAACTTATTACTTTTACATTTTTTACTCTTACGTTATCACTGCCACCTACAGGGCATTGTGTTGAGATGATTCCTTCTATCTCTATGTTCTTGGAGTTTGCAACATGTATGCCTTCTCCACGTCCTTCTGGATGAATGATTCCACGTCCTATAATACGCACATTCTCAGCGTCCTTGACCTTGAGACAACCACGTACAACTGCCCCACCTTCTATATATACTGTTTTGTTTGAACCTATTAGCATTGAGTCTTTCTCAATCTTGTGGAGTCCCGGACCGAAAAATACTATTGATTTATCTGATTTAAGCTTTCGTTTGTTTATTTTCTGTGTTTCGTTATAAACAGAAAGGTCTCCTGCAAAAAGATGGAGGTTGTGGAAAATGTCACCGTTTATTTCTATGGAGAGGTTCCTTGGTTGGGATAAAGTGAATGATACAGTGCGTGAATCCTCTTTTATAGGTGAAATGCCGTATGACAAAGGACGAACAGATGCAGTCTCTATATTCTTTTCTCCCAAATATGTTACAGAAACTTCCACTTCACCTTCAAAGTCAAAATAAGCAAGTGAAGCTTTCTCCACGTTATGCTTGGCATTGTCAACTCTGTCAACTTTCACCGAATAAGTATCAATGGTTTTCCATTCACCTCCCTTTTCCCTTGCTTTCACAGAAAAGTCCTTTTTCATTTCGACACCTTCTGGGGCCGGGTATGTAACAAGTTTGTTCGTCTGGGCTTGTGAACAAATAGCGAATAGACATAATAAGCTGTTAATAAGTATGCTTCTGTAGTAATACATTGAATGTGTCATGATTTATTTCAATTATGGTTAATTTCAATTGGGAATTTTTTTGAATAGATTTTTATTTGTTTTCTAATATAGTCCAGTCTATCTCTGTTGAGGGGTTAAACTTCCTTCCGTTTATAGTGATGTTCTCAAATCTGACATCTCGTACAGTATTATTCTCGTCATAATCTTTTATTACACTGCGCGAGAGAGTGGATTCATCTCCAGTGAAACTGATGTTTCGGAATGTTAGGTCTCTGATGGATTTGCCTGGTGCACGATTATATTTGTCGCTGAAAATAATTTGCACGTTGAACAGGCATCCTCGCTCTATATCTTCCACCCTGATGTTGTCGAATGTTATGTTTTCAAGCGTATTCTTGTCGCCGCTTCGGATAGAGAAAACTCCATCGTCGTCTTCATTAAGAATATCGCAGTCGCTGACATAGATGTCTCGCATAATCTCTCCAGATTCGCTTCGGTCATCACCATGACATCCGAAGTTGAACGGATGAGCTACGTCTGCCCAAAGAGTCGCTCGGCTGATTCTAACATTCTGAGTGCCACCCCAGTACCACCAGCGGTGATTGTAAAGTGCAATGCAGTCGTCGCTGTTGCGTAGGAAAATATTATCTATTACAACATTCTTGCAGCACATGAGGTCGATGCCGTCACTCCAACCGTGTCGTGAGAATGATTTTATGTTGCGTATTGTAATGTTCTCAGACTGTCCGCCGAATACAGTGTAGTGCTGTGGATTTACCATAGTAATTCCGTCCACTAAAACATTCTTTGAAAATGTTATTTCAACACCGCGCAGAGGATGGTCAAGTATTCCGCGCCCTATGATTCTGACATTTTCGGCATGATCAACACATAGCTTGGCTTTTACTATTGCACCAGGGGCAATATAAACAGTGGTGTTGCTCGGAATCTTTATTTCAGCGCTTGGCAAGTCTTTAGGCTTATGGACACCAGGACCAAAATAAATTAGCGAGGCATCTTTTACAAATACATCGTGGTTGTTTTTGCCTACCCAGTTTATGCAGTTGCTTTCTCTTCCTGTATATGTCTCTGTTTCTGGATTGTTTGCGAAAATATGAAGATTGTGTTTGCGGTCTTTGTTGAATTCCACACTCAGGTATTCAGGTGTGTCCATCTTGAATTCTATAGTGCGTTCATCAATATATTGTGCTTTAATATTTTTTGAAAGTGGGCGGACAATAAAATCCATCTTGCCGTCTTTAATGGCATCTTCACGGATGTTCCTTACTCTTACTATAATGGGTTTAGCCATGTCAAACTCTGCAAAAGATGCTTTCTGCACTTTATGCATGTCCACATCGCATCTCAATGTCTTCAGTTTATGCCATAACTCATTGTCGGCTGCGGCTTTTACATATACTTCATAGTCATTCATCTCTTCAATACCATCTTTTGTAGGATAGTCATAAACTCTTATTGAAGGAACAGTATGCGCTTTCTTCCATCTTGTGAGAGCCTCAATGTAATAGTAGTCGGCATATATTATAGAATAGTCTATCTCCGAACCGGCAGGATGATGCCCTGTGGAATGAAGCAGGAATGAAGGCTTTGCTTCTCCGCTACGATATTTCTCGCTGCTAAGAGATGTTAGCATCTTTTCTGCCGCATTCATGTATTTCTTGGATTTCTCTTCTGGCACATATTCGGATAGTTCTATAAGTGCAGATGCAACCACGGCTGCAGCAGAAGCATCGCGAGGTGCATCGGGAACAGCTGGAGCATCAAAATCCCAGTACGGTACATAGTCTTCAGGTAGGCGGGAAAGATATAAGTCTGTAACTTTTTTTGCGAAATCAAGGAAACGTTCTTCTCCTGTTTCCCTATATACCATTGTATAACCATAGATAGCCCATGCCTGTCCGCGTGCCCAAAGGCTGTTGTCTGCATATCCTTGATGAGTGCATCCGCGTATGAAATCACCGCTGATGGTGTCATATACTGCTACATGATAGCATCCACCGTTTTCGCGGAAATGGTTTTCCATTGTTTTTTCTGCATGGCGAACAGCAATGTCATACAGTGATTTGTTTCCACCATTTTTCGCTGCCCAGAACAACATTTCAAGATTCATCATATTGTCCATGATGGTGTTGTGACCTCCGTAGTCTTTCACATGACGCGGCCATGAAAGGATTGTGCCTACAGTGGGGTTGAATAGTGTGGCAAGCGTATCAGCAGTGTCCAATATTATTTTTTTATACATATCGTTTCCTGTAAGCCTGTAGCCATTGCCGTAACTGCAGAATATGAGAAAACCCAAGTCGTGGTCGAAGGCTGGTGTGTGAGACAGAAAACCTAATTCTTTTGTATATAATTCAGCTTCATTCAGTATTGTGGAATCCCCGCTGTGCTCGTACGCATACCATAAGATTCCAGGCCAAAAACCTCCGCACCATTCTTCCTTGGCGGCTTTCCGAAGTTGCCAAATACTGTCGTCAGG
>JAFTTD010000317.1 GCA_017466965.1 Bacteroidaceae bacterium | reverse complement strand
TGTGAGAACTGGAGCATTATATCATGACATTGGAAAAATGGAACGTCCTGTTTTCTTTACAGAGAATCAGGCTGGAGGAAATCCGCATAAGCATTTGACTCCTATGAAAAGTGCGGAAGTGATTATTGCTCATGTGACAAATGGAATGTTGCTTGCTGACAAAAATCATTTGCCAGACATCGTGAAACGTTTTATAACAGCTCATCATGGAAAAGGGAAAACAAAGTATTTTTATATAACATATAAGAATGAGCACCCTAATGAGGATGTGGATGAGGCTTTGTTTACATATCCTGGACCAGATCCTGCAAGCAAGGAAGAAGCTATACTTATGATGGCTGACTCTGTGGAGGCAGCTTCAAGAAGTTTGCAGGAATATACAGAAGATACTATAAGCCAACTTGTGGATAAGGTGGTTGACGCGCAGATGGCGGATGGTCATTTCAGTGAGTGTGACATTACGTTCAAGGAGATAGCAATGGTGAAGTCTGTCTTTAAAGAAAAATTGAAAATAATATATCATACGCGTATATCGTATCCTGAACTGAACGCAAATGTTAAAAGTGATATTACAAAAAACGAAGTTGTAGCACAATAAAAAACGCTTGGTTTCGTTATAATAGACTGATGGGTACGAGATTATCAACACTGATGGCATTTTTGACGATTTTTTCCGTCAATGTATTTGCTCAATGGGATGTGCAGTTTTCGGACTACACAACCCTTAAGTCTTTTCATAACCCTGCAGTTTCAGGTGTTGACGGGAAACTTAATGTCATGATGGCATATTCAATGCAGATGGCTGGATATGACAATGCTCCATCAACGATGTTCTTCGGTGCTGATATTCCTGTATATTTCCTTGGTCCGCGCCATGGTGCAGGTGCCAGTTTGCTTAGTGATGAAATAGGAATGTTCAAAACCCAAAAGATAAGCATACAATATTCCTATAATTTCATGCTGGGAAAAAGAGGACGATTGGCGATAGGTGTGCAAGGGGCCATGCTTAGCGAAACAATTGACCCGTCAGGTGTTGAGCTTGAAGATAACAACGACCCTGCATTCCCTTCTTCAATGGTTGAAGGAACTGCTTTTGATGTTGGAATGGGAGTGTATTATACCGAATCAAAATGGTGGGCTGGATTATCGGGCATGCATTTAATGTCGCCATTGATTGAAATGGGTGAAAGGCATGAAATAGAGATTTCTCCGTTGTATTATCTTATGGGAGGATACAATATAAAACTTAAAAATTCGTTATTGACATTACAGCCCTCGTTCTTGGTACAGACAGATCTGCAATCGTGGAGAGAGGATGTGCAGTGTAAAGTGATATATGAATATGATGAAAAAAAGTTTTTCGGAGGTTTGGGATATAGCCCAAATACATCGGTGACATTCATGATAGGCGGAAATTTTCATGGAGTGGCGCTTGGATATTCATATCAGCTATATACTACAGGTGTAGGGGCTCAGCATGGAACACATGAACTTGTTGTGAACTATATTACAGAACTTGACTTGTTTAAGAAGGGAAGAAATCGACACAAAAGTGTAAGATTCTTATAATTTGATTGTAGAATAATAATAAAAACAAAATATGAAAAAAGGATTTTATGCAATATGCATTGTGCTGGCAACATTTCTTGTCGTTTCTTGTATGGGAGGCGGCAAATTTAGTGGTGCAGCAGTAGGAGGAGAAGTAACAGGTGTGGGAGGAAGCCCTATTTCAGAGCCTGCTCCTTACGGAATGGTTCTTGTTAAGCGAGGATCATTGAAAATGGGTACAGACAAGGCTGACAGCCTTTGGGGTAAGCAAATGCCTGAAAGGGAAATCTCTGTTGAGGCTTTCTGGATGGATGAACATGAGGTTTCTAATTCAAAGTACAGACAATTCCTTAATTGGGTACGTGACAGTATTATACGTGAACGCTTGGCCGACCCTGCATACGGGGGTGATGAAACATTCAAGATTGAAGAAGACAAGAATGGCGACCCTGTGACTCCGCACCTTAATTGGAACAAGCCTATTCCGTGGAAGAATGCTGATGAGGACCAGCAGCGTGCTATAGAAAGCGTTTATACATATCATCCGTTTGACGGAACAAAAATGCTGGATGCAAGTCAAATGAATTATAGCTATGAAACATTTGATTATGTCATGGCTGCTATGAGAAAATATCGAATTGACCCTAAAGAGCGTAATTTGAATACGGATATTGAGGTAGATGAGGAGGAAGTGATCATGATTTCAAAGGATACGGCTTAT
>JAFTTD010000316.1 GCA_017466965.1 Bacteroidaceae bacterium | reverse complement strand
TAGTTCTTTGACTTTATAACGAGAGCCTCATAATTCATCTCTCATACTTACTTCATAATAGCCAATAGTATTGTCTGTACTTCTGAACTCCTATATTGAGGTTGTCTGTTCATCAGGATGGTTAGCATAATACTCATCCCATTGCCTCTGCACTTCCTGCCAATCAAAATTATCATTCTCCGCAGCTTCTTCAGTCTGACGTAGTGCCTCCTCATGCCTTTTCTTCTCTGCATGGCGAAGCTTCATAGCTTCAATTGTTGCATCGTCAAGAATCCTGATGACGCCACGGCGTACACACTCTTGCAAATCAGAAGGTCCAAAAGCCTTGCCTTGCACATTGAAGTCTGAAATATTAAATTCGAAAGTTGTTCGCAAAGTATGTCTCACCATCTTCTGCTGAAAACGAGTTCCAGTCATTTTTCTCTTCAAGAGTTTGCCTATAATATCAATCTCGCGCTGTGTAAACTTATTTCTACCCATTGTTTCTTTATTTTCAGACAAAGATATTAAAAAAATATATAATTCATGCACAGCAGAGCGCATTTTACCTTTCAGGCTATGACAAGGACACTATTCAGACAATCAACTTGTTGTTTCACAAGAAAAATAAACTGCTCATCTGCCACTTTTACATATAAAAGTAATATATTTGCGCAAGACAACTAACCCTTATATAACCAAAATAAAAACACAAGTCATGAAAATCAGGTTTAATACTATTATAATGCTGATAGCATTATGCGCATTCTCTTGCTTCTGCAACGCACAGGACATGAGACGAAGACAACAGAACATAAACAATACAGGACTGAAGGATGCCTACAAGGACTATTTCACTATTGGTGTTGGTGTAAACATGAGAAATGTCACTACACCTGAACAGATGGAGCTTATAAAAAGGAACTTCAACAGTGTGACAGCAGAAAACGACATGAAGCCTGCATCCATTCAGCCAAGAGAAGGGGTATTCAGATGGGAAAATGCAGACAAGATTGCTAACTTCTGCAGAGAAAACGGCATAAAGATGCGTGGACATTGCCTTTGCTGGCACAATCAGTTTGCCAACTGGATGTTTACAGACAAAAACGGCAAGGATGTTAGCAAAGAAGTATTCTATGACAGATTACGCACCCATATTCATGCTGTTGTGAACAGATATAAAGACGTTGTATATGCTTGGGACGTTGTAAACGAAGCTATTGCTGACGGAGGCGCTGGGATGAAAGGCCCTTATCGCCAAACCCGTCACTACAAACTATGCGGAGATGAGTTCATTGCCAAAGCTTTTGAATATGCAAGGGAAGCAGACCCAAACGCACTGCTCTTCTATAAGGACTATAATGCCACAGACCCTGCAAAGCGTGACAGAATATTCAACATGGTGAAGAAGATGAAAGACGCAGGTGCTCCAATTGACGGAATAGGAATGCAGGGACATTATAACATTTATGGTCCCAGCATGGAAGATGTAGATGCTGCTATCACAAAATACGCTTCTATAGTGAATCATATTCATTTCACAGAAATGGACATCAGAGCTAACACAGATCGGGGCGGTCAGTTGCAATTCAACAAAGGAGAAGAAAGAAATACAATTCCGCAATATATAAGTATTCTGCAAGAAGCTCAATATGCCGACTTGTTCAGAATTTTCAGAAAGCACAAGAATGTTATAGGCAATGTGACGTTCTGGAACTTGTCAGACAGAGACTCATGGCTTGGCGCAAATAATTATCCACTGCCATTTGACAAAGAATACAGACCAAAACGAGTTTACGACATCATAAAGAACTTTAATCCGAAACTTGACACAACTGAAATCAAGGAAGATTTCAAGCCTTCCGCTTGCAACCAACCAGGACAACAATACCCAATGGTTAATTCTCAGGGATATGCCAGATTCAGAGTAAACGCTCCTGAAGCAAAATCAGTGATTGTCAGTTTAGGATTGGGAGGACGTGGTGGTACAGTGTTAAGAAAGAACAAAAATGGAATGTGGAAAGGTACTACTGAAGGACCTATGGATGAAGGATTCCACTATTATCATCTGACAATAGACGGAGGCACTGTCAACGACCCTGGAACTAACAATTACTATGGTTCTACACGTTGGGAAAGCGGTATAGAAATTCCGGCTCATGACCAAGACTTCTATGCATTGAAGAATGTCCCTCATGGAAATGTGCAACAAATACTGTTCCATTCGCCAAGCACCGGTACAGAACAACGGGCATTTGTTTATACTCCACCTTCATACGAAACAGGAAAAAAGAAATACCCTGTACTATACTTGCAGCACGGATGGGGCGAGGACGAAACAGCATGGACAAGGCAAG
Organism: Bacteroidaceae bacterium; assembly: GCA_017466965.1. The sequence goes on along the minus strand of JAFTTD010000316.1, from coordinate 2,047 downwards.
GACATGCAAACTTAATAATGGACAACCTGATTGCAGAAGCCAAGATAGAGCCTTTCATCATAGTTATGACATACGGAATGACTAACGAAGTAAAATTTGGCGGATTACAACAATTCACTGCAAAAGACTTTGAGACAGTACTCGTTGACGAACTTATTCCATACATCGACACTCATTTCAGGACTAAAGCAGACAAGAAACACAGAGCTATGGCAGGGCTGTCAATGGGAGGATTTGAAACAAGGCTCATCACACTGCGCCGTCCGGAAGTGTTCGGATTCTACGGACTCATGAGCGGAGGAACTTATTCGCCAGAAGACATCAAGGATAAAAAACAAACGAATCTCATATTTATCAGTTGCGGAAGCAAGGAAAATCCACATGGAGTGCTCAAAGCGGTAGAAGATCTCAAGAGTGCAGGACACAATGCAGTATCATACATTTCAGAAGGTACAGCGCATGAATTCCTCACATGGAGAAGAAGTTTGTACGAACTGGCACAATTACTGTTCAAGAAATAAGCATACTATAAACTTGGAATAATATAAATGCGCCATACTGTTGTTAAAATGAATTTATAACAACAGTATGGCGCAATTATATTAGCCTTAAAAATTCTTCTATTAATAAATTACCATGTCAGGGGAGGCTTACGGTATTTTTTACGATAATAAGCAGCATAGTCAACATTTCCTCCCACATCTTCCCTGAAATCTATGCTATATTTGTTTTCATTTTCATAAACAACTCCTACAGCATCAAAAACCCAAGGATAAGAGTCTGATAAACGGAAATATCTGAAGTAATGTTGAATGGCACTATATATATGTACCATCTTATCATTGTCTATGGCATCAAAAGGAGAAGAAAGGATTTCAGATGAGCGTGTCTTCACCTCTACAAAGTGAAGGACTCCACCTTTGTAAGCAACTATATCAAGTTCATATCCATTATAACGGTTCCAATTCCGCTGAAGGATTCTGAATCCATTCCTCATCAGATACGTAGCCGCTAGTTCTTCACCCAAACGACCTAAATCAGATGCCTTAGACATAATAATAAAGTTGTTTTTAAGTTGGATAAACAAAATTTCAATGTAAAGATATGCATTATATGGCAAAGCATAAAACAAAGAGGGCAACAAATTCACAAAACCATCAAATGAATAAAAAAAGAGGATAGTCATTATGATGTGACCATCCTCTTCTATATAAGCACTATAAATCTTTAGTCAAGTGAAGCAAAAATCTCTGACGGATTGAATTTCTTGCGCTGAGCTTCAAGCATCTCATCCTTAGGACCTACTACAATGCGCTCAAATTCACGCAAACCTGTACCGGCAGGAATGAGGTGACCGCAAATAACGTTCTCCTTCATACCTTCGAGTGGATCGCTCTTTCCGCTTATTGCAGCTTCGTTGAGAACCTTTGTTGTTTCCTGGAACGATGCAGCAGACATGAAGCTTGATGCTCCGAGTGCTGCACGTGTGATACCCTGAAGAATCTGAGTAGATGTTGCAGGAACAGCATCACGCACCTGAACAGTCTTAAGGTCACGACGCTTAAGCATTGAGTTCTCATCGCGGAGCTTGCGAGCTGTTACTATCATACCAGGCTGCATTGTCTCTGAATCTCCAGCATCAGTTACAACCTTCTTGCCCCATATACGGTCGTTCTCTTCAGCGAACTCAAGTTTATCTACGATACCACCTTCAAGGAATCGTGTGTCACCAGGTTCATTAATCTGCACCTTACGCATAATCTGACGTACGATAATCTCAAAGTGCTTTTCATTGATAGACACACCCTGAAGACGATATACATCCTGAACCTGATTAACAATATACTCCTGAACAGCTGTAGGACCCTTAATTGCAAGAATGTCCGCAGGTGTTATAGCACCATCAGAGAGAGCTGTTCCGGCACGCACGTAATCGTTTTCCTGAACAAGAATCTGCTTTGACAGCGGGATAAGATATTTGCGTATATCACCAACTTTTGAAGTAAGGATTATTTCGCGGTTTCCACGCTTTACTTTACCCATTGTC
>JAFTTD010000315.1 GCA_017466965.1 Bacteroidaceae bacterium | reverse complement strand
TAATATGACCGGTATTACATTAATTTAATTATGCCTGATTTGAAATGATTGTTTGTAACAAATTAAAAATTAGCATTATATCGTGTTTTATATAAAGTACGGCTCTATTGTTTGTGCATAATAATTACACCTGTAATACTCTTTTGCTTTGAGCTTACAGGTGTTGTTCTGTTCTATTGTTTTAGCAGTGCTTTACTGCATTATCCTCTTTGTTTGTCAATTCTTTAATTAGTGGCAGTAATACTTTGTGTATCACTTTGTCGTTGAGCCTGTGTTCTCCTTCGAATCTTATGGCATGGGGATAGTATTTTCGGAAAGTGTCATAGGTGTTCACAACAGGGTCATTGATGCCGAAGAGTCCGTAGCAGTTTTCAAGGTCGAAGTCTGTTATTCCTTTGAATTGCTGACGCTCCATTTGGTTGTGGTGCTGAATAATTTCCTTAGTTATCTTGAATTCTTTCTGATTGTCCTTTCTGCCATTAAAGAATTTGTACGTTCCTGTTTTAAGCACTTTGCTTTGAGTTGACATGTTGAATGCGGGATTGATGCAAATCCTTACGAATCCTCTCATTTGCTGTGCGTACATTCCTCCCATGCTGGTGCCAACTATAATGTCGGGTTGTTCCTTTTCGCATAGCTCTTTAAGGTAGGGTAGCGCTTCTATAGGGTCAACGGGGATGTCGGGGGCGATGATTTCGTCCTCAGGCAGACATCTTCTAAGTGTTTCTACTGTTCCGCTTGCTCCTGATGAACCGAATCCATGGAAATATATCAGTTTCATGCTTATTATATTATTTAGAAAAAATCCCCTATTCGCAGTATATAAGAGTCTTCTGCGGACAGGGGATTAGTTTATTGTTTGTTACTGCTGAATTTGCTGTATATAATCTCAAGATCTATATTGTTCTTCTTTCCTCCAACAAGTTTGCAACTGTTCATGCTGAAGTCGTGACTTAATTTCACGAGTGCTGTTGAGGAATTGTTTTCGTATGTTGCCTCTACAGGTATCAACAATACCTTGTTCCAGTTTTCTGTTGCTGTGCCATTCTTTTTCTCTTGAAGGCAAATAGTGAGCAGTCTTGATATGTTGTTGAACTTGTAGGTGTTGTTGTTAGAGTTGAATGTTGCCAAATACGATGTCTCATCATCAGCAAGTGAATACTTCTCGAAATATCCGTTAATGTAGTCGTCAAGCCTTACAAGAAGCAGCTTTTTAGGTATTCCAAGTTTGAATTTGCTTTGAACTTTGTCGTTATAGCGCGTCAGCGTCATCTTTGCTGAATTGATAGTATCGTTGTAGTTGATTTCGTCAACAGGAAGTGTTGCCAGAGTGAATATTCCGGCAGGGCTCTTCAGATATGTTCCTTCCGTATCAGCCAGCAGCTTGTCAAGGTTGTAGTTCTCAAACCTTGTTGCCTGAACAACTTCTTCTGTGGATGCGAATTGGCACACTCCGAGCGTATCCCTGTTATACTCCGTGTCGTAGTATTTGAAGAACAGGTTGAATTGCGCAATGTCAATGTACGCCATAGCTCCATCTCCACTTTCTATCTTGAAGTAGAAGCCCTTGCTGCATGGCAATTCGCTGTTAATCCATGTTTCTGTGTTGGCGAAAGTGTCAGGGTTCTTGAGGTATCCGTCATAAATAGCCTGACCTACAGATTTCGGCAACGGTATTTTAATGTTGTTATAATAGTTCTTGTCCCATCTGTCATCATCCTCAATTGTATAGTCGCTCAGTGTGAACCATTTAATTGCAATAGGTTCTGCGTTGCTGTCGTAATACTTTGTAGGGTCAATATTGGTGTAGTAATCAGCGTCTGGGTTCATAACTCTGTTGAGAGGATATACGCTCAGCTTAAAATTTGTAAGCGAGTCGCCAATGAAGTTGTCAACATAAAGCCTGAGTTCTGCGCTTGTAATTTCGTTGTTCACGATGCTGTCAGGGAAGGTAAATCCTTCATTGCAGTGGAATTGCGCGAGGAAATCACTCTTAACTACGGTGCCTGTTTCCGGGTCTGTGAATTGTCCGAGATACGATTTGCTTGAGCGGGCAAGCACCGAATCGCCAACGGGATAGGACTCTGTGACAACTCCGTATGTAGCAAATTCGTTGGTAACGAAATCTGATGGAGGCATCATTTCGACACCTAAGGTTGCAGTGTTGTCATCACAAGATGATGTGATAACAACACATGCAGAAAGTATTAATGATATTTGCTTGAAATTCATGAGCTTTTATTGAAGTGTAATCTGTCATTTGCTGTGGGGAGAGCAGAATGAACAATAGACTTGCAATTGAAAAATGAATGCGGAAAATGTTTTGAACGAAAAAGAATATTTTATTCAGAAACGTTTCCTTTTGAGTCGAAAACCGTATCGTAGAATTCGTTGTAAGCCTCACGATACTTGTCTTCTGGCTGATAATCCAAGATTGGTATGTTGAGCGACTTAGCGTATTCAACCAATTCGTCCGACACGTTCTGGTCGTCAAGAATAATTCCATCAGAGTATTTGATGGCAATCTTTGACAATTCAGTGTGGCCTAACTTGTCTGCACAGATTTCTGAGAAACACTCTTTTGTTGCTCCCTTAAAAGGTATGCATTCTGCAAAGTGCTGTCCCAAATCATTTTTGAACTCTGGCGAAGATGCTGAGAACACAATCTTAGTGTCGCGGAATGACGGCTCGTCATGATATGCTTTCTTAATGTATAGAGGTGCAAGCGAAGTTATCCAGCCATGACAATGAATCACATCAGGTATCCAACGGAGTTTCTTGACAGTTTCCAGAACTCCGCGTGCCTAGAAGATTGCTCTTTCGCCATTGTCGTCATACTCGTTTCCGTTTTCATCAAGTGTCATACTTCTTTTCTGGAAGTAGTCATCATTGTCAATGAAATAAATCTGCATTCTTGCAGCTTGCAGTGATGAAACTTTGATGATTAGTGGATGGTCTGTGTCGTCAATGATAAGGTTCATTCCTGAAAGTCTGATTACTTCGTGTAATTGGTTGCGTCTTTCATTGATGATTCCCCATTTTGGAGTAAATGTTCTGATTTCGTGTCCTTTTTCCTGTATTGCCTGTGGAAGATAACGCCCCATGAGCGATTTGCTTGTTTCAGGCACAAAAGGAATCATTTCTTGTGTTATAAAAAGAATCTTCTTTGCTTTCATTGTTACTTTAATGTGGAAAACTTTATGCAAAGATATATAAAAAAAACGGCATAAAAGCAAGCTTTTTAGTATATTTAAGATTTTAAGTGCTATAATAGCATTCTTTATGAACAAACAGGCCTGAGCGAGTGCAACTGATTGGTACTAAATGGCTTTATGACATGTGTAGCATTCATCTATATTAAAACGTCTTGTTCCTTTCGTAATGTTGTCTGACGTATGCGTTGAAATATAGCATTGAAATGATGCATAGCAATGTGCCGAATAGATATACTTTGTCGAATGAGAATTTTTCTGCAATGAGTCCGCCTGTAAGCATCCCGATTCCTATGCCTACATCCCAAGAAGTAAGATATGTTGATGTTGCAGTTGCTCTTTGGTTTTTCTGTGCAAGGTTTATGTATAGGGTATTGTAAGCAGGAAACATAGAACCGAATCCTATGCCCAACAGCACAGGAACAGTGAAAAATGATATTGAACAAAGTGTTAGGTTTGCGTCTTTTATGTAAGGGCAAAATGAAAGGAGAGCAAATGCTGTTATCACAAAAACGAATCCGGCTGAGATAGCATTGCAGACATAGCCCTTGTCAACGTATTTTCCGGAGAATATTCTGCTTACCCCCATGCCTACTGCCATCAATGTGAAGAATAATCCGGAGTTGATTTCGATGTTCAGTTCTTGTGAATATAGTGCTACGTAATTAGTTGTTGCACCGTATGGTACGGAAAGAAGTGTTAGTGTGATGCTTGCTGGAATCCCTTTGGAAAGTATAAACCTGTCTAAGGAGATTGGTGGACGTTTCACCTTTGCTTTTTCCGGACACTTAACAAGCGAAGCAAGTGTAAGGCCCACTATAGTCACCGACAAGGCTGTGATGAAAATTTCATTATATGACATTATGTCGTGGAGCAACAGTCCTGCCATAGGTCCAATGCTCATGGCGGTATTGTTCGTCAGTCCGTAATATCCCAATCCTTCCCCTCTTCTTGAAGGAGGCATGATGTCAACAACAATCGTATTTCCACCGACTGTAACTCCACCAAATGCCATACCATGCAAGGCTCTTATGATGACGAATAAAATCAGCGCATTAATTAATGTGTATCCGAGGAAACAAAGGCAAAACAGAGTGTAAGCCAGTATGTATAGTGGTTTGCGTTTGAATGAATCCAGCAGGTAGCCGGAGAAAGGTCTTATTGAAAGCGCTGTAATTGTATAACAACATAGTATCAGACCTACTTGGCTTTCTGAACAATTATAAGACTCTTTCAAGTAGAATGGAAGTATCGGTATTAAAGTCCAGAACCCTAAGAACATCATGAAGTTTGCGCCTAAAATGCATAAATAACTGCGAGTGAATAATTTATCCTTCTTCATGTTTTTTTATAAACTTCGTTGAAGTCGTTATGTTGTTATGTTGATTTTATGTGTTGAGAGCACAGTAGCACCAAAAAGTAAAAACACGAAACTCTGGCAATATGTGTGTGTAATTGCGTCAGTAAGTTTCGTGTCTGTATTTTTGTAGAGTTATTGGTCAGACATTTTTTAATGCATACTTCATCCCAATTCAACTCTGCTTCAGTCGGAATTTAATTTGCGGCCTCAAATTCTTTCAAGAATCTAAGGTCATTCTCTGAGAACATTCTCAAATCTTTTACTTGATATTTTAAGTTT
>JAFTTD010000314.1 GCA_017466965.1 Bacteroidaceae bacterium | reverse complement strand
TTCACGACTACAGTTGTCTTATTCGTCCTTTGCTCCACAGCTTTCTCTTTAACAGAGATTGTTGATTTTGGGACAATAGGGTCAGGTTCGTTATCTCTTAAGAACCAATATATTGCACCGCCAATTACACATGCAAACAAGCATGCTGCTATAGCATAAAAAGGCATTTTATTTCTTTTTCGCTTAGTGTTGGTATATATACCTCCAGAAGTGTTATTAGAATTATATCCAGAAACGTTCTGAGGGGCAACACCTGGAAATTCCACAAGCTGGACTGTTATATTGTCCAAACCACCAGCAGCATTTGCTAAATTGACAAATTGCTGTGCTCGATCACTGAGCGACAACTGACGATTTGCTACGGTATTTAATATTGCATTATTATTAATCATACCGCTCAAGCCGTCTGAACAGAGCAAAAATACGGCACCTGGTTCTGGTGTAATTGGCATCTGTCCTATTACTGGCGGTATCATTCCATCAAGGCCTAACGCATTAGTTATTTGGTTTTTATCTTGATGGTGTTCTGCTGCTTCTTGTGTAATTTCCCCGGCATCCACAAGTGTCTGTACATAAGACTGATCTTTTGTTATCTGACGTATCATACCACCTGCTATATAGTAAATACGACTGTCACCCACAGAACCAAAATATACTTTTCCTTCTTTGATGATAATCATTACGCAAGTGGCTCCCATTCCAGAAAGACTTACGTCTTGAGCTGCTCTTCTGAGGATAGCCTGATTCGCAGCAATAATAGAGCGTGTAATAGCCTCTTCTGGAGAAGCGAAAGTATTGTCAGTTAAAATGTCTTGTATGACAGTAACTGCAAGCTGAGATGCCACGTCTCCAGCATTTTGGCCACCCATTCCGTCACAAACGGCAACAACTCGCCCATTGGGAGAGTCAAAGGTCACCATGCTGTCCTCATTGACATCACGGACTTTACCTGTGTCTGTACAATTTGCTAAAACATAGTTTTCCATAATCAAGAAAGTTTGGGAATAGCTATAAAGATAAATACAGTTCCTCCGAGACGTATAATGTCGTAATTCTGCAACTCGCCTTCATCTGACAATTCTTTGTTGACAAAGGTGCCATTACTTGATTGCTCATCACGATATTTAAATTTATTATCCACATTTCTATAAAGGATGGACATGTGTCGACCTGACATTTGATTATCCTCAGGAACAGAAATATCGCATGAACGATCTCGTCCAATAAAGTTCTTACCTTCATAAATATTGTAAGACTTCCCTAATGGATTGCGATTATAAGTAACAAGAAAACCAACAAGCTTTCTTCCTTGTGTTGAGGCTGCTCCTTTAGGTGGGCGTATCACAGTTCCTCCTCCCACAGGTCTTTGTTGCCCCTGCTGATCTTGATGCTGATGTATTTTGGTTTCACCAACAGCATCATTTCCACCATAGACAGCTGCTCCACCAGCCATAGGGGATGCTCCTCCAAATGGTTGATTATCGGATCCAGATGGTGGCGTTACATGTGTACCTCCTGCATTGTCTGAAGGCATTTGGTTGTAGGGAGGCATCCCAAAACCTGGTTGCGCAACATATTGCGTCTCGTTATCACCTTTTGGACAAAGAGGGCATTCGTCCCCATAAATACTTGAATCATAAATGTGTCCGTTTGGACAAACTTTCTTTGGCATAACTTTTTATTTTTAAATTATGGTTCTGCCTAATATTTCAAGACAGAACCTTTAATGTTTATAACTATCAATATTTATCCGAGAAACTCTTCACCACCGACCATTTCATCATACGATTCAGTCTGCTCAGCTTCTGCAGTATAATCAGCACTGGATTCAAGCGCTTCATCGTCTGTTCCGACATTTGCATCTGCCATATAATTCTCAGTGGTGCTATCGTCATACTCTTCAGCTTCAGCCAGATAATCTTCATGGACTTCTGCGCTGTATGAATCTTCCTCGGCATCATATGCATCATTTTCTGCGAGATAATTGTTCCCTTCACCATAATCATTTACGTCGGCATGAGGGTTGTAGTCTGGATTGTTTTCCGCATAGTCGTCGTGGTACGATTCGCCCGTTTTCTCATCTTCAAAATTGTTGTGAATTGAGTGGTCATCATCATTCTGAGCAATATAATGAGGATCTTCAGAGGGTTCCTCGCCAATAGAAGA
>JAFTTD010000313.1 GCA_017466965.1 Bacteroidaceae bacterium | reverse complement strand
CTGTTTCACCATTATAAAGATATGTACGTCCATAACGTGGCAAACCTGCCTTGTCTGTCCATTCACACAAATCTTCAAGATGTGCGCCATCGAAAATAGGAGTAGAGAACTTAACTCCAAGCTTCTTTCCTGCAGAACCAAGTACAGTTTCAAAAATCTGACCAATGTTCATACGAGAAGGCACACCAAGCGGATTTAACACAATATCCACAGGAGTACCATCCTCAAGGAACGGCATATCTTCCTGACGGACAATCTTGGAAACAATACCCTTATTACCGTGACGTCCTGCCATCTTATCACCTACACCAATCTTACGTTTCTTCGCAATATATACTTTTGCCATTTGTATGATTCCAGAAGGAAGTTCATCACCAATAGTAAGAGCATATTTCTTACGTTTCAACTCAGCATCAAGAAGTTTATACTGCTTCAAATAATTGATTACAAGATCGCGAATCAAATCATTTGTATGCTCATCATCAGTCCAATTGCTAAGCTGCACTGCTGTATAGTCAATATTATCCAAAGCACCAGCAATGAAACGTGCGCCTACAGGAATAATGTCTGCGCCCATATAGTCCTTGACTCCATTTGAAAGTTTTCCTTCAGTAAGAATCAAGAGTTTGTCTATGAGTATAGCACGCAAATCATTAACTTTATCTTCAAATTCAGCATCATACTTAGGCAGAATTTGCTTATCAGCGCTCTTTGAAGCTCTTGTCTTGATTGCTTTTGAGAATAATTTCTTATCGATAACAACACCACTCAATGAAGGAGTTGCCTTCAAAGATGCGTCTTTAACATCACCAGCCTTGTCACCAAAGATAGCTCTCAACAGTTTTTCTTCCGGAGAAGGATCTGATTCGCCCTTTGGAGTGATTTTACCAATAAGGATATCACCTGGTTCAATACGTGCTCCTACACGCACAATACCATTCTCATCAAGATCTTTTGTTGCTTCCTCGCTGACATTTGGTATATCAGAAGTCAATTCTTCTACGCCACGCTTTGTTTCACGTACTTCAAGAGAGAATTCATCAACATGAACAGAAGTAAGAAGGTCATCACGTACAACTCGTTCATTAAGAACGATAGCATCCTCGTAATTGTAACCCTTCCATGGCATATAAGCAACAAGAAGATTTCGTCCAAGAGCAAGTTCTCCATCAGCTGTTGCATAACCTTCAGTAAGAATATCACCTTTCTTAACCTTCTGTCCACGCTCACAAATAGGACGAAGGTATATAGTCATATTCTGGTTTGTACGACGGAATTTAGGAATCTTGTATTCTTTGAGAGCAGGTTCAAAGCTAACAAATTCTTCATCCTCTGTTCTGTCGTATAACACTCGAATTGTTGTAGCATCCACATAATCAACCACACCATCTCCTTCAGCAGTAATCATTGTACGTGAGTCTTCACAAACCTGCTTTTCAATACCGGTTCCTACAATAGGAGCCTCAGTACGAAGCAGCGGAACAGCCTGTCTCATCATGTTTGATCCCATCAATGCACGGTGAGCATCGTCATGCTCCAAGAATGGAATAAGAGATGCCGCAATAGAAGCAATCTGCTGAGGAGCAACGTCAATAAGATCCACTTGTGAAGGCGGAACAACAGGATAGTCAGCGTCTTGACGACATTTTACAACCTTACGGATAAAGTTACCGTCATCCTTAAGAGGCGCATTTCCCTGTCCAATAATCTTGCCCTCCTCCTCTTCTGCTGTGAGATAAACAACATTGTCATTATTTATGTCAACAACACTATCATTAACCTTACGGTATGGTGTTTCAATAAATCCAAGGCTATTTATTTTAGCATACACGCAAAGAGAAGAAATCAAACCAATGTTTGGTCCTTCAGGAGATTCAATAGGACACAAACGGCCATAGTGAGTATAGTGTACGTCTCGAACCTCAAAACCAGCACGTTCACGTGACAAACCTCCAGGTCCAAGGGCAGACAATCTACGCTTATGCGTAATTTCAGCCAACGGATTGGTCTGGTCCATGAACTGAGAAAGCGCGTTTGTACCGAAGAATGAATTGATTACAGACGATATAGTCTTGGCATTAATCAAATCAGTTGGAGTGAACACTTCATTGTCACGTACATTCATACGTTCGCGTATTGTACGATTCATACGTGCCAATCCAATAGCGAATTGGTTAGACAACTGTTCACCTACTGTACGAACACGACGATTACTCAAGTGGTCAATATCATCAATTACAGCTTTGGAGTTTGCCAACTCAACAAGATATTTGATAATTTCAATAATATCTTCCTTAGTCAACACTCTTACTTCAGGATCTGTATCAAGATTCAATTTCTTATTGATTCTATATCTACCAACTTCACCTAAATCGTACCGTTTTTCAGAGAAGAACAGATTATTGATAACTTCTCTTGCACTTGCATCATCAGCAGGATCAGCATTACGCAACTGATGATATATATAAATTACAGCCTCCTTCTCAGAGTTGCTAGGGTCCTTCTGGAGGGTATTAAATATGATAGAAAAATCTGAATTGTTAGACTCTTCTTTGTGAAGAAGAATATTCTCAACGCCAGATTCTAAAATGTCTTCAATGTGTTCATCAGTCAAAATAGTCTCACGATCAATGATCACTTGATTTCTCTCAATTGAAACTACTTCACCTGTATCTTCATCAACAAAATCTTCATTCCAAGATTTTAAGACACGAGCAGCAAGCTTTCTGCCAATAACCTTCTTAAGGTTTGTCTTAGTAGTCTTAATTTCTTCAGCAAGATTGAAAATACGTAAAATATCCTTGTCTGTTTCAAATCCTATAGCACGTAAAAGCGTTGTAACAGGCAATTTCTTCTTACGGTCGATATATGCATACATAACATTATTAATGTCAGTAGCAAATTCTATCCACGAACCCTTAAAAGGAATAATTCTTGCAGAGAAAAGTGGTGTACCATTAGCATGAATACTTGAGCCAAAGAATACGCCAGGAGAACGATGCAACTGTGAAACAACCACACGTTCAGCTCCATTAATTACGAATGTTCCATTCTCAGTCATATAAGGGATAGGACCTAAGAACACATCCTGGATTACAGTGTCAAAATCTTCGTGATCAGGATCAGAACAATAAAGTTTAAGTTTCGCCTTCAAAGGCACACTATAAGTTAAGCCTCGTTCTAGACATTCTTCGATAGAATAACGTGGAGCATCTATATAATAATCAAGAAATTCAAGAACGAAATTGTTACGAGTATCTGCAATAGGAAAATTCTCTGCAAATACTTTATAAAGTCCATCATTCTTGCGTGTCTCTGGTGGGGTATCCCGCTGAAGGAAGTCTTTAAACGACTTCAATTGCACCTCCAAGAAATCCGGATAAGGAAGAGGATTCTTTACAGATGCAAAATTAACGCGGTTATTGACAATTTTTGACAT
>JAFTTD010000312.1 GCA_017466965.1 Bacteroidaceae bacterium | reverse complement strand
TTCACAAATGCTTCCATCTAAATCGTCTGGAAATATCTGCGGATCATCTGATTTGTCTCCTATAATAAAGAAATCCATTGAAACAGGGTTGCTGAAACTAACGTGCTCATCTCTGTCATATCCATCGGTTGCCTCTGGTCCGTGATTGATTTCAACAGTCACAGTGTTCAAACTCTTTATTTTCATTTCCTTTATATTGCCCCAGGCGGACTTCGCTTCCTCCGACTCTGCAACAACCTGTATTTTCAGCCATGTGAGCAGATGGTGGAATTTGAGATGCGGATTGACGTTTGTTCCGTATGTTCCTGATGTCTCAGGAGCAAACATTATATCATTGCTTCCAGAGAATACAGATGTTGCAGTCGTACCATCTGCATTTGCTGACCACCATGTGCCCGTACCGAGAGTTTCAGGATACATGCCGACAAAATAAACTGTTTTACCTTCCTTTGGGTAGATGATGTCAATCAGGAGCTGTTCGTTAGGGTGCTGGAAATTGGCTTTTGTATGCATGGCAATGTCGGCGTTGTTCTGACCGTTTGCCTCTGCTATGTGCTGAAACTTGTATCTTGTGCTTGTAGCCCATACAGCTGCGTGCATTTCATTTTCCTTTGATGGTACAGCCCACGTATAAGGGGCGCGTGACTCCCTTGTTTCCTCCACGCTTGCGGAAATGTATATGTCAGATCCTTTGTCAGGCACAAGTTCATCATCGTCCTGACATGACACCATGAACAAGACAATGCATATTATTATATATAAAGGTTCTTTATTCATTATTCTACTTAAATTACGTTTTTGTATTCATTCACAATCCAGTCCTCTACATCCACGTCAAGTACCATTTCCTCCATACCGTCACCAAGATTGAGGTTGTATGTGTATCTTTTGCCTGGTTCCCATTCAGTCACCTTGTTTGTCTTCAGGAATAATATCGGATGATAAGGTACTGAACTGGCGTCAATTCTCTGTGCATCTACAACCAACGCCAGTCTCTCGTCAATAGTTTGCGGCAAAACCAAATACGGACCGCCAAACACTCTGTTGTAGTTTATCTCGGCTGGAACGCTCTTGTTTATGTTCATGGTCAATGCACCTGATTTGGTGTAAGTCCAATAGTCTGAATAGTTGTCAACGATAGCAGATAAATTTGTTTTAGTGTTGATATTGCAGCTGTATGTTCCTCTGAGCTTAAACTCTTTGTTTTCGGGAACAACAGTCTCGTCATCATTAAGAACGTATTTTATCTCCATTTTATTTATTTTCAGACGGTATGAACGACTTGACAGCCTGAATGAAATTGTCGATACGGGGTGAATGAAGTTCAGTCCGAGATGGGGCTGCGAGGCTTCAGGCACGTATGCATACACAAATTCCTGATGGTCGTCTTCAAATGCGTATGTTTCAGGCATCAGGAAATCAATCACAGCACCTTCTTCCATGTCATATTGCGGAGTAACCTTGTAGGTATATTCATTGGTGTTCTCCACCCGTTTGTTATATTCCTCATAGTTATACGGCATGTATGCAAATACGTTCAGTTTATCGTTCTTTGGCCAATACACCTGGTAGGTGTAACCCGTTTTGTCGTCACCTTCAAGGAACCACCAGTGCTGACCGTCAGGATGCTCCTTAGCGTAGTCTGCATTATACCATACACGTGAGTCAATATACTGAAGAGGGTTGTTCTGTTCGTCTGTTTTCCCATGTATGTAAGCATTAAGCCATAAGCTGCCGCCGGCTGAATGATTGATAATGTCTGAGTCCCTTTCAAACAATATTGAACGCGAATAGCCCTGACTTTCATCCATGGAGATGTCTAAAGTAATCGGTTGCGGACTGTATTCTTCCATATCTGAATCGTCACTGCAAGCAACAACTACCATTGCCATCAGAATCCATATTATTGATTGTATATGTTTCATTTCAGTTCATTTGTTAGCGTTAAAGCTTTCTTTGTTTCAATGGAGGTATGTAATAATGAGAGTGTCCTGTCAACATAAATCCTCAACTCTTCTTAAACCTGTGCTCCACTATTTCTTCAAGGAATTTCACGTCGTCTATTCCTACTGACAGTGTATATGTATAACTTCGTCCTGCCTCAAGGTTTGTTCGCAGAGCTATAGTCTGCTGCTT
>JAFTTD010000311.1 GCA_017466965.1 Bacteroidaceae bacterium | reverse complement strand
TAATTCATAATTCATAATTCATAATTAAAACTTCTCTACTCTAACTAACAGCAAATACCATACCAATGTTTAAGAAAGTGACATAATGTGTTGGTTTGCCAAAAAAATAGTCATATATTTGTCAGAAATTTGACCTTTGCAAACAATGGAGAATAAGCAGCGAAAGATAAGAATACTATTCACATCGGACATTCACGGCAATTACTTCCCTTACGACTTCCGACATGAGCGTTGGGGAAAGGGAAGCTTGCAGAGAGTCCATGCTTTCGTTGCCCAGCTCTGCAGCCATAGCGGAGGCAGCACAATACTTATTGACGGAGGCGACATCTTGCAGGGAGAGCCTACGGCATATTATTTCAATTACGTGGCGCAGCATCAGCGCCACAAGGTGGCTGACTTCTGCAATTTCATCGGTTATGACGTCAGTGTCATCGGCAACCACGACATTGAAACCGGACACAAGGTATTCGACAAGTTTATCAACGACTGCAACTTCCCTGTTCTCGGAGCCAATGCCATAAGCGTTGAAACAGGAGAACCTTATTTCGACCCCTACACCATACTCTACCGCAGCGGCATCAAGATAGCTGTCATCGGATTCATCTCTCCAGCCATACCCCACTGGGTACCGGAAAGAGTATGGAGCGACATGAGGTTTGAAGATATAACTGCAAGCGCACGCAAGTGGATAACAACTGTCAAAGAAAAAGAGAATCCGGACTTTATAATAGGACTGTTCCATTCCGGAATGGATGAAGGCATAGTCACGCCCGAATACAGGGAGAACGCCACACGCGAGACTGTTCAGAACGTTGAGGGCTTTGACCTTGTGCTCTACGGGCACGACCATTCAAGCAACATTGAGCACGTGGAATCGCCCTCAGGCAAGAGCATACCATGCCTGAACCCTGGCAGCCATGCCTACTCTATAGCCGAGGCAAACATCACATTCCGTCTGAACACCGAAGGCGAAGTAGTTAGCCACGAATCAGAATGCAAGCTCCACTACATAGGCAGTCTGCACAACATCCATGCAGTAGGGTTCAAGCGCAACTTCACCTACGACTTCAATTCCGTACGCCGATTCTCATCGAAAAAAATTGGCAAATTCACCAATAGTGTTGACATATCAGAGGCATACTTCGGCTCGTCTGCCTACATAGACCTCATACAGCAGCTGCAGCTCGAAGTTTCGGGAGCCGACATATCATTAGCTGCTCCACTGTTCTTCAACGCTACCATCGAAGCAGGCGACGTGAAGATAAACAACCTGTTCAACCTCTACCGCTTTGAAGACAAGCTATACACGCTCGCTCTGAAAGGAAAGGAGATAAAGAGCTATCTTGAGATGAGCTATGCCCTCTGGACCAACCAAATGGCTTCGCCCGATGACAACCTGCTCCTGATATGTCCGATGAAGAGCAACCCTGACCGTATGGGATTCAAGAATTTCATCTTCAACTTCGACTCAGCAGCCGGCATCATCTACGAAGTTGATGTAACCAAGCCCGAAGGAGAAAAGCTCAACATTATAAGCATGGCAAACGGCGAGTCTTTCAATATGGAAAAGACCTACACCGTGGCGATGACAGCCTACAGGGCTAATGGCGGAGGCGAACTGCTCACCAAAGGTGCCGGACTCACAAAAGAAGAGATAGCCCGACGAACAATAGCATACACCGAGAAGGACATCAGGCATTACCTGCTCCACTACATCCAGGAAAAAGAGAATATCTATCCGAAGGCTATGAACCACTGGCGCTTCATTCCCGAAGAATGGGCATCAGCTGCCAAGAAAAGAGAAATGGCACTACTGTTCATGAAAGAAGAAGATAAGGAGGAAAAATAAGGAGGTAGGGAGGTAAGACATTACCACAGAGTATCGTCCCCTTTTAACTCCCTTATTTAACTCCTCCTTTTAACTTCTTAACTCCTTAACTCCTTAACTCCTGAAAAATCTCCTCAAAAATTCACTCCCTTCTCACAACTTCAGCAGGGTTGACACCCATAATCATCTTTATCTTAGTCCATGTAGTGAGGGCGAGCAGTCCGACACTGACAATGAAGATACAGACACCCCATATAACTTTGAATGCTAATGTAAGATAATAATTATGTTGGTCGCCAATAGCATATTCAGGAAGGAAATTGGCCATGCTGAAATAGACAACAAGGAATGTGATTACGTATGTCAGCATGTAAGGACGGAGGAACTGCATCACTATGTCGCGGCTACGTGCTCCGTTTATCTTCCTAATCGCAATCTCCTTCTGCCGTGTTGCCGCATCGAGCGATATGCTTGAATACACGCTGAGCACACTCAACAGCAGACTGATTAACGTAAGCAGATACCTCAGGTGGAGGATCATCATCACTTGCTTCTCGCTTTCATATACTACTTCCTCCACTGTAGGGATATACACGTCCACAGTCTCCGGTACGAACTGGCGGTAAATGCTCTCTATTGCCGCCTTCACCTTCTTGATGTCTACACCGTCCTTGATTTTGTAGTAATAATAGCCCGCACATGGCGCCACCTCAAAGATTGTACCCTGCATTACCCTGTAACCACTTCCAGCTAAATGGACACCTTTCGTCCCCTCGCTATTGATGTCGCAGTCTATCACGCCAGCAATCTGGTACTTTCTGCCCCAGTCGAGCATGATGGTTCCGTCGAAGTCCTCTTGCTGCTGCAGAATCCCATGCAGCACCTTGTCCACATAGACATAGTTCTGCTCATCGGGACTAACCACCTTTCCTTCCATCGGGATGTTGAAGACCTCGAAATACTTCGGGTCGCCATTGGCAAGCACCTGGGCATACATCGTGTCCTTCCCCACTATATAATCACGCATTGCAATCCTGTTTTTCGAGAAACTCTCGTCACAGACATAAGCATAGGTCTCCACTTCAGGCAGTTTCTCAATCTGCGGACGGATATAGTCCCAGTCCTTGTAGTTCATTCCGAGCTGTATGATGCGTCCCATCTCGTCATACGTCATTCTCTTTGTCACATGCGGAGCTTCCAAAGCGGACAGTCTCAAAACCAGTCCCAAGACTCCGAAGAACAAAATAGAGATGGCAAACTGCAATGCGAGCATCGTCGTACGTGCCTTCTTGCCCTGACGTTTGCGCATCATACCACCCTTCATACCCACTCGGCGCAGGTTCCATATCGGCACCATAATTACGAGCAGGCTCACTCCGAGGGCTACAAGCGCGGCAATGCCCTGCCATACCATGAGCTGTTCCAGTTCAATCCATATTATTTCCTTTATGTCCATATATCGTATGTACGAATTGACCAGTTCCGAAGTTACGCACGAAATCAAGAACGTCACCGTCAGCATCACCACCACCTCGCTTGCCAGCAAAGCGTAAAGCCCCTTGTTGTCGGAACCCACACATTTGCGCAGAGCCAGTTCGCGCTGACGGGTATAGAACATCTGAATCATAAACTTCATGAAGCTGACCAGCCCCGTGATGAAAATCAACAGCGAGACAAGGGTGACGACTGTATAAGTAGCCCAAAACTCGGCATCATAATCATTCTTAAGGAACATCGTCACCGTGAAAGGCGCACCGTCACTTGCTCTTTTCCACTCGTAAGCGCCTACCGACTCCGACACCTTACTGATTGTATAGTCATCTTCCAGATAGGCGGTAGCCTGACATACGTCCCTGTTCCATATCATCGACATATATACAACCGATGTGACATCATCAGCATATTGCGGTCTGACAACTCCCACAATGCGGTATGTCTTACCCCAATAGTCCTGCATCTGCAGGTAATTGTCGGGGTTAAGGGTCAGACTCAAGAGCGTGACAGTCTTGCCTATTGCCGACTTCTCGCCGAACACCCTATCGGCAAACGCCTTGGTAACAATAGCCTCACCCTCGCCTATAGAGTCACGTCCTTCAATAACGCGTGTCTTCCCACCATCTACAGGACGAAAATATAGCGGAGTGGCACCCTTAATCTGCGCCCGGTAAGGTGTCTCCATGTCACCCTCAACATACACATCCGCCTCCTGATTATGCCAGGTTGCAGTTCGTATGTCCCTCATACCTTCTATGTCCCTGTCAATAATCTGTTTGAGGTCAGCCGTCTGAATCATATCCGCTAAGTTGCCCTCAGACATGGCAGTGATTATAATTTCGTTCTGAGGTCCTAACGAGTGATATAAGGCACACCCGATATATCCGTATAGAGTCAGTCCCAGCGCCATGCACAAAGCTGAAACAGTGCTATGGAACTTGTATTTAAGCAGTTGACGAACTGCCATTTTTATATAATGAACAATCATAATGATTTAAGTTTTTAAGTCTGAATTTAAGTTTTTTAGTTCTTAAGTTTTTTAGTTTTTGAGTTATGCTAACTAAGGCTAAGTTTAAGTTTTTTAGTTTTTAAGTTCTTGAGTTTTTAAGTTTGCAATGCCATCCAATACATTAGTCTGAACTTCTGAACTCCTGAACTCCCGTAAACCAATGGTCACTACGTGAACTCCTTTGTGAAACTAAAGTTTCAGTCGTCGCAAGCATTGCTTCTATTACGCAATGCCATAATTCTTAATTAAAACCTACCTCCCAAAAACTCACTCTCTCTTAATAACTTCAGCCGGATTAACCCTGCTTATCCTCCATATCTTCCAACCTACGGTCAGTGCCACAATGAGCAACATTGCAATGAATACTGTGGCGTAGAACGTGAAACCGGTTTCGATGAAGATGTAGTAAAGCGAACTGACATGATCTACAGCCTTCAGTACTACGGGCAGTGCTATGACGAAAGACACTGTGAGCAGCACGATGTATAGGCGTGCGAACAGAATTGCTATGTCCTTCATGCTCGCTCCGTTCACCTTGCGGATAGCCATCTCCTTCTGGCGGAACTCCGTGTCGAGCGTTATTGCCGAATAGACTCCGAGCAGACAGATCAGGAGGATTACCACTGACATGAACATTGCCACATCGCGTACAAAGAACACATCCGATTCTCTGACTCTCAACGCTTCGGCAAGAGTGCTGCATTCTGGTTTGAAACTCTCTGGGTAGAACTCACACAGAATCTTGTCTATAGATTCGCGCACGTCGTCTACACAGCCTTTGCGACACTTGATGTAGCAATACTCGTTATCGAGTCCTTCTTCAGGGAATTCAATGTAGTAGCCCGCCATTGGCTGGTCTGAACGAAGCACAATCTCTTCGCAGATTCCTGCAACAGTATATTCCACGTCTCCCCAATAATAGAGTTTCATGCCCACAACTTCAGTACCGAATTTCTCAGCAAGCAGTCCCGCAAGTTTCTCGTCTACCAAGATGTCACCAGGCTTCTGCCAGTCCGTTCCTTTCAGTATCTTCATGCCTGTAAACGTAGTTGCGTTTGATGCAAAACGGAACAGGTTGACACGCAGAGTGGAGTTTTGCGTAATTTTCTTTTCCGAAGACAAACTGGTTGAAGTCACTTGAAGCATATTCTGTCCAACAAGTACATCCTCTATGTCGGGAATAGATTTAACCCTGTCAACAATAACATTCTTCTCTGTCTCGTCAGTAAACCTGTCGGTCAAACTCAGTCCGATGATACGTTCCTTGTCATCGGGCGAGATGAACGACAATATCTTCGCCTCAACCTTTTGTCCCTGCTGAAAATAGACAACAGCGAGACATACAAATATCCATGCTACCACAAGCTGGATGCAAAGCATAACGTTGCGCACTCGCTTTCGACCATATTTCCGGCTACCGCCAAAGACACCGTCCTGCACTGGTATGCGACACACATACCAAACCACTATGGAACAGATCAGAAATGAAAGAAAAAGGAGACAGAACAAGTATGATGCCAGCTGAAGATAAAGTTCAGTACCACCGATACTCAAGTTCATATAATAGACATCGAAGTGAAGGTGAGGTGACAGCAGTTCCGCCATTACGAAGGCAAGCACTCCGCTTATGGCTATCATCATGCCCGACTGCAACGTCAGCTGCACAACGAGATTCCACCCCGTGGCACCATTAACACGACTTATGCTGTACTCGCGAATCCTTGTCAGCAGTGAACCGATAAGGAGATGGAAGAAGTTCAAACAACCTACAAGCAACACAAGAATACCAGCCACTAAAGGTATCCATATCAGGTAGCCCTTTATATTCCGATCATAAAAAGTATTTTTTCCCATCTGAGCTACATGAATAGAAAAGTCGCCTACACTCATTGATTGGATGCACCCTTGTTTCTCAAATTCATTACAGAAATCAAGAACATCGGTCTGCTCGTCAATCAGTCCGAACAGGAAGCACGATGTGGACGCATGCATCCATTCCTTTGTAACATTGCGGTATCCGAACTCATCATTCAGAGTAAAATAGTCTAAGTGGACGCCATACGCTATAGTGTTATTCGTCGGAATATCCTCCATTACAGCCTGGACGGTATAGTACACACCGCCTTCGGGCCACTGGTCTGGCATCATGTAGAAAGGCCTCTGAATGCGGTAGAGCTTGCGCCCTACAGCATCGTTGGCACTGCCGAACATACGCTTGGCAGTCGATTCCGTCAGCACCATGCTGTTAGGAGTGCTTACCGCCTGATTCCAGTTGCCTGCAAGGATTTCAGGAGTGAACACACTTATAAAGTTGGAGTCAGTCTCAAACCCTAATAACTGGTAGGGCATCATTTTGCCCTGAGCTGTCTCAACCTGATAGTGGTAGCTATCTGTATCAACTATTCGTGTCAGACATTGCAATCCCGAAGGATTTACTTTCTTAACCTCATCCGCTGTGTCAAAAAACATCATAACATGAGGTCCATTGTTGAAAGCGCTGTCGTTGTCTGTAATATAGAACTGCACTATGCGGTCTTTCTGTTCGAAACACTTATTGACATCAAACGCATAGTAAGTGACGAAGAGGCACAGCGTGAAGCATAGCAGGGCGACGGACAGCCCCACAATGCTGATGACATTCTGCGTTTTATATTTAAGCAGTTGACGAACTGCTATTTTAAGATAGTGTAAAATCATAAATAAAGGAGTTAATGAAGTTAAGAAGTTAAAGGGAGTTAAGTAAGCAAATGCATAGGGTGTACCCATGTCTGAACTCCCTACTTTCTACTAAACCACCTTTCCGTCGAACAAATTAACCACTCTTCCTGCATACGAAGCATCGCGCTGCGAGTGAGTTACCATAACTATTGTTGTGCCCTCAAGATTGAGCTGGCGAAGAAGTTCCATCACCTCCAGTCCGTTCTTCGAGTCAAGGTTACCAGTAGGCTCGTCGGCAAGTATGAGTTTAGGATTAGCAACTACGGCACGAGCTATGGCAACACGCTGCTGCTGACCTCCGGAAAGTTGCTGAGGGAAGTGCTTCGCGCGGTGGATAATGTCCATACGTTCCATAGCTGCATTGACACGCTCCTTGCGTTCCTTCTTAGGAATTCCCATATAGAGCAGCGGCAATTCTATATTCTCATATACGTTCAGTTCATCAATAAGATTGAAACTTTGGAAAACAAACCCTATTACTCCCTTACGGAGGTTAGTTCTCTGATTCTCTGCAAATTGAGTAATATCAGTTCCATTAAGAATATAAGTTCCCTCTGATGGATTGTCAAGAAGTCCAAGGATATTGAGAAGAGTGGACTTACCACATCCTGAAGGGCCCATAATAGCAACGAACTCGCCTTCCTTAACTTCAAAATCAACTCCGTTTAACGCCCAAGTTTCCACTTCTTCTGTGCGGAACACTTTCTTGATGTTTTCTGTCTTAATCATTTTTTCAATTTTTATTTGTTACAAAATTAGTTAATATAGATTATAATCGCAATTATAGTTCATGCCAATTGCATCAATAAAGATGATATGCGCTTTTGTCATTTTAATTTAATTTCTTCTGCCTCCCCAAATTTAGAGTAGTCAGAAATGATGATTCTGTCTCCATCTTTCAGTCCGTCGAGAATCTCGTACTGCTTAGGATTCTGTCTGCCGACGGATATGGATGTGCGTTCTGCGGCTGTACCAGACTCATTCAGTTTATATACCCATCTGCCGCCTGTTACGGAGTAGAAGCTTCCCCTGTCAACAACAATGCACGTCTCTGGCTTTCCAAGCTCTATCTGTATGCGATAGCTTTTTCCAACTCTCGCATTTTCGGGTTTTCTGTCGGTAAACACTAATTCTACGGTAAACATCTTGTCTTTCACTTCCGGCACTACTCTGGATATTTTCATAGGGAACTCTTCGCCCTGATAGGTTATTGATGCCGGCAACCCTGAAGTAATTCTGTCAATATAGTATTCACTCAGTTTGGCCTGCACTTTGTAGTCGTCCAGAACGTTGACCACGGCGACGGCCTCGCCTGCTGAGACGCGTTGTCCGGGAGTTGCGGAAACAAAACTCAGTTGTCCTCGTGCGGGACTCCTCACTATGAGGTCGCTCCTGCGCCTGAGCGAACGTTCGTATCGGCTGCGAGCGGCATTCAGTTCGTTGGTGAGCAATGAGCGCTGAATCTCATTGACTGCCGAATCATGACGCAATCCCTCAAGGGTCAGCTGTGTCTTCTTCAGATTGTATCTGTACTCATCTTCCGACACTTCAAGCTGTGCCTTGCTCATGATGCCCATATCTGCTTCTTCCTTGTCAAGTTCGTAGCTCTTGCTCAGACGCTCAATTTCATATTCCGCCTGCAGGAC
>JAFTTD010000310.1 GCA_017466965.1 Bacteroidaceae bacterium | reverse complement strand
GCAGCTTTGATAACTGCTTTGACTGCCTCTTCTCAAGGTACAGTAGAATATTACAAACGAGAATACAGTATCAGAGGTAAGTATAGTAATAAAATGATTAATGGTAATGTGACTGCCAATAATTATTTTAATAATGAAGAAAAAGAGAACTTTTTCTGGTATTCCACATTTGACGGAGAGAAAACTGTTTATTATGATGTGAATAAGACAACAGGTGAAAAAACTCTTCTTCCAGGAAATCCTATACCTCCACGTCCTCAGCGTCGCGGCAATGGAGGAACCCAGCGCCATTGGATGGAAGTTCCTGACGAAAAGGATGGAGAAAGCAGAATGCGTGGTGATGAAGGTCAGAACAAGCACCTTTATCATAAGGATAACAACCTTTATTTAAGAGACAAATCAACAGGCGCAGATACTCAGATAACTTTTGATGGAGTTGATACTTGCTATTATTCTGTTTGGGGAACATGGTCGCCTGACAACAAGTATTATGCAACAGTTAAGATTAAGCCAGCTCCAAAACGCTATGTAACATATACATTGTCATCTCCGCGCAATCAAGTTCAGCCAATATATTCTCAACAAGAATATGCTAAACCAGGAGATTCTTTGAATTATCGTATTCCTGTAGTGATTGATGTTGTAAACAAGAAGGTAATAGAACCTTCAACCGAATTATTCCATTCACAATATGAGGTTACTCGTCCTGCATGGGATAGTAATGGAAAAACTCTTACATTTGAATTTAACGAACGTGGCCATAAGCACTATCGCGTTCTTGAAATGGATCTACAGGGTAACGTGCGTACTTTGATTGAAGAGGCGAATGACAAGTATGTTGCTTATTCACGTAATCTGCGTCGTGATTTTGATGGCGGAAATAAGATTCTTTGGAAAAGCGATCGCGATGGTCATGCACATCTTTATATATATGATCGTGTTAAGGGAAAATTAACCCAAGTAACAAAAGGAGATTTCTGGGTACGTGGTGTTCAGCATATAGATTATAAAGAAGGAAAAAATAAGGGTGTTATTTATTTCTCAGCAAATGGCATGGGGTATAAGAACATGGGAACAGTTCAGTCAAGCTTTGATGCTCCTATTCCACAAGAAGACCCATATAATGTTCATTATTATCGCATTGACACCAATGGTAAGAATCTTGTATGTTTGACACCTGATGCAGGTAATCATAAAGTTACTTATAGTAGCGATTATACAACTCTAATAGATACTTATTCTTCAGTAGATAAAGCTCCTGTTACAGTATTGCGCAGTGCAAAAACAGGCAAGGTTATTTCTACACTTGAAAAAGCAGATATATCTCGTCTCGAGGCTGAAGGATGGAAGGCTCCAGAAGTATTTGTAGCTCCTGGCCGTGATGGTAAAACAGACATGTGGGGTATTATACAACGTCCGTCAAATTTTGATCCGAGCAAGAAATATCCTGTTATTGAGTATATTTATTCAGGTCCTGGTGATCAATATGTACCAAAGTCATTCACTCCTTGGCTTT
>JAFTTD010000309.1 GCA_017466965.1 Bacteroidaceae bacterium | reverse complement strand
CACTCTTGAGGGAATGATACTTACCCAACCAATAAACCCCGACTCCATAATAACAGACAGCAGAGTAAATGAATACATCAGGAAAGAGGAGCAGAAATCTTATGATTCACATAAAGTTTTAGAATCCAAACGATTCTTTTATTTCAACACACTCCTTGACGAACTGTTCTTTTTCGGCAGAATGAAAGAAGACCTTTCATACTTGATTAGAATTACAGAAGAATATCTTTCAAATTTATTTCCTATATTCCTCAAAAAAATAAAAGAAGCCGACAAAAGTTTTGATGAAAAAATAACAGATGTATCTGTCAAATTCAGAACGCAGTACCAGCAAATCTTATTGAGCACAGCAGACTACAAAAACGACCAGAGGCTTCAGGAAAGAGTCATGAAAGCATCTAACTATTTTTCAAAGACTCTGCACGATTTGTTTGACAGTCTTATTAACAGTTCAAACATACAGATTGAGAACAAGGTTGTCAAAAAGCAGTTTGCAAATGCATGGGACACATTCTTTTCAGCTGTAAAAAGCAGGACAAGAACATTTGAAATAATATCTGACAAAGGTTTCAGCATCAGCAAATATCTGAACGCCAAGGCTGAATCCATATTAACTACGGAAAAAGACAGCAAGACAAGCAAAGAAAAGTCTGTTCTGAAAAAACAGAAGAATGGAAACATACTGAAATATGGAGAAACAGATTCAGACATAAATCCGCAGAACGCGCAAACAGCCTCAGACATAACCGATCCTCAGTTATTCGAAAAACTGCGAACATGGCGACAAGAGCGTGCCCAGGAGGCTAAACTTCCTGCTTATTGCATTGTAGCACAAAAGGCTCTCATCAACATTGCCAACATAAAGCCAACCACCATGTCTGAACTGATTTCCATTCCGTATTTCGGAAAGAAAACTGCAGACAAATACGGCGAAGATATTCTCAACATAATAAAAAAGAACGGTTGAGCTGTCACAGCCAAACCGTTCGGGGGAATTTAAAAAATCTTCTAATCATTCTATAAATCTTCTTTCTTTACTGCTACCATTTCACCTTCAATGAATATTCTTGTCAAATCGTCCTTGCAATTGGAAAATATCTGAATATATTTCTTGAATTTACCAGGATATTTGCCTTTACCGTTATATGTAACAACAATCTGCCCTGAATCTCCGGGAGCAATGAAATCTTTTGGATACTCAGGAACAGTGCATCCGCAAGAGGCATGGACATAATTAATGACCAGCTTCTTTTCACCTACATTTTTGAATTTGAACACGCATTTCTGAACAGGTTCATCTTCAGAAAACATGCCTAAATCTATGCTTGTTTTCTCAAACTTTATTTCCGGATATTTCTTTGCGCTTAATGAAAACACAGAGCACACCATTAATAAGAGAAACAGCAGATATGATTTTTTTACAAACATGTATTTCAATTTCTAATTAATATATAAAAGAATGTTACTCTATAAACTTGACGCAAATATAGTTGATTTTTAATTAAACTACAAACCATTAACATTTCTTATGCCATAAAGCCCACAAATTAACATTCTATGTTCTACAAACAGGGTAAAACTCAGAAAAACAAGCATAAAGCACTACATTCTAACGTTGCAGTAATTAGTAAATAAACACCATATAAGAGTTTGTTACAAATCAGCGCACTGAAAATCCGAAAACACTGCACCGTAATTAAATAATCACTGCGCTGAAATAACAATCGCACCACACTGTTTTCAACAATATGCAAAAATAGCTGAATAAACATTCAAGATAAGCGTATATTATTCAAAAAACGATGTTTTTCTTTTTATTTAGCCTAATTTACACTAACTTTGCAAATTGAATATGACCACAAAAGTCTCAAGGACAATATAGATATGCCGACAAATGCTGATTTGTACGACTTATATCTTTACAAAAAGTAATCCTTGCAGAGAAATGTCATATAAAACTTTGAATTACAAGAGGAATGATTCGGCTGTTCAGGCAACTTCCTCCTCAACAAAATTATTAACCATTTAACAATTAAAAACTAGCCACCTATGAAGATGGACAAAAACACCTTAATAGGCATTTTGCTTATGGGTCTTGTTGTTTTCGGATTCATGACATACGAGTCATACTCACGAAAAGAACAAATGATAGAAGAACAAAAGCAAGCTGTCATTGAACAAGCGGAGATGCAAGCCAAGATGAAGGCAGAGGCTATTGAGGCTGAAGAAAAGGCAAAGCGAGAATTTGCAGAAAAGAATGACACTCTAAGTCCGTTATTCCTTGCAAGACAAGAAAACAAAGGAACTACAGAAATCCAAAACAGTCTTCTGAAACTGTCCATTTCAAACAAGGGTGGACAATTGACAAGAGCTGAACTGAAAGACAACGAGTATAAAAACCAGGAAGGCGGAAATGTTGTTCTCTTCGAGGGAGAAGATTTAGACATGACATTCTCATTCGATGGAAAGGAACACAATATAGTTAGCAATGAACTGTACTTCACACCTGTCAATCAGACAGACAGTTCCGTTACAATGCGTCTTCCTATTGCTGATGGAAGCATTGACATTTCATACACTCTGATACCTAACTCATATCTTGTAAACATAGATGTTGCAGCAAACGGTCTTGAAGGATTCTTCCCTTCAAAGACAAGCACGTTCAATATCGTTTGGAATGAGCATCTGCGCCAGCAGGAAAAAGGTTATTCGTTTGAGAACCAGCATAGTACAATTGCATACAGAACAAATGAGAATGACACTGAGAACCTGAGTTCAACAGGCATGGATGAATTCGAGGATGACATTGAAGAAGACATCCAGTGGATAGCATTCAAAAACCAGTTCTTCAGCCAGGTACTTATTGCAGACGGAACATTCGACGTTGACACATTATCTTCTTATAGAGATGCTGAAGGAAGCGGATATCTTAAAACCTACGGAGCTGCCATGACAGCGAAGTTTGACCCTGCAGGCAAGAATCCAACAAACATGAAAATGTATATCGGACCTAACAAATTCTCTACATTATATGATAATGAGAAACTGTGCAACTCTTCTCTTGACTTAGACCTTCAAAGTCTTGTATATCTCGGATGGCCAATAATAAACCTGATCAACAGGTTCTTCATGGTATATCTGTTCGATTTCATGACCGGATGGGGAATAAATATGGGTATAGTGCTTCTTCTGCTCACTATCATAATAAAGATATTAGTGTTCCCTCTGATGAAGAAATCATACCTTGCTTCAGCAAACATGAGGGTTCTGAGACCGAAAATTGACGTAATAAGCGCAAAATATCCAAAACCAGAGGACGCAATGCTGAAACAGCAGGAAATAATGAAGCTCTACAGCCAATATGGAGTTTCTCCGATGGGAGGATGCTTGCCTATGCTCATACAGATGCCAATCTGGATAGCATTGTTCAACTTTATTCCTAACGCCATAGAACTAAGAGGAGAATCATTCCTGTGGGCTGACGACCTCTCGACTTACGACGACATAATCAGATGGGACTTCCATATATGGGGAATCGGCGACCACTTGAGTTTGTTCTGTATTCTATGGTGCGTAGCAACTGTAGCTAACTCATGGTTTACAATGCGACAGCAACAAGACAGCATGACACCAGAGCAGCAACAGCAGATGAAGATGATGAAATGGATGACATATCTGATGCCACTGATTTTCTTCTTCTCATTCAACGGCTATTCAGCGGGACTGAACTACTACTATTTCATATCAAGCGTGATAGGTGTAGCAATGATGTGGTACCTAAGAAAGAGTACAGACGATTCAAAACTACTTGCCAAGCTTGAAAAACGCTATCAGGAGCGCAAGCAGAACCCGAAGAAAACGTCAAGCATGATGGAGAAGTTCCAGGCAATGCAAGAAAAGCAGATGGAAATACTTCGTCAGCAACAGCAACAGCAACAAAAGAACAAATAAACCAAACTGAAAATGAAGAACTTAGAAATCCATACTATTATTAAGAATTTCGTCCGATAGTAGTAAGTTCATTTCCAAGTTCTTCATTTTCAAATTTCATTATACCTATAATAATCATTATTATATATACATCTTAAAATAAAATAATACTATAATGAACCATTCAACATTAGCCTTATTGGCTGCAGGACTCATTGGTATGGCAAATACAAACATACAAGCATCTGACAACTTTATCGGTCGTCAGAAACCTGTTATTAAAGAAAGGACATTTACTCCAGAAGCTCTCTGGGCTATGGGACGAATCGGAGGTTATGAAATATCTCCTGACGCACAGACAGTTGCATACAATGTGAGTTATTACAGTGTGGAAGAAAACAAAAGCCATACGGTAATATATACCATCAATACAGACGGAAGCAATGAAAAACTGCTTACTTCCGCTAAATCCAGCGAACTTGCTCCTAAATTCATTGCCGGTGGCAAAAAAATCGCTTATCTTGCAGCCGGAAACAATGGTACTATGCAGATTTGGACAATGAATCCTGACGGTTCAGACAGAAAGCAAATCTCCAATCTTGCTAAAGATGTAGATGATTTCATGTTCTCGCCTGACGAGAAACAGATACTGGTAATCCATACTGTTAAATTTGGCGAACGAGTATCAGACAAGCACAAAGACCTTCAGAAGACAACAGGCAGATTGCTTAACGATGCAATGTATCGCCATTGGGACGAATGGGTTGAAAGCATACCACAGCCGTTTATCTATCAATTCAATGGCACAGAACTTTCAACAGATCCGGTACGCATACTTGGAGATGAACCATACGAATGTCCGATGAAGCCATTCGGAGGCATAGAACAGCTGGCATGGAGTCCGGACTCAAAGAGCATAGCATACACATGCAGGAAAAAGACAGGCATTGACTATGCTGTAAGCACCGATTCCGATATATTCCTTTACAACGTAGAATCAGGCAAAACAACTAATTTGTGCAAACCTGCTGATTATGTAGCACCTAAGGTTGACTATACATATTCACTGCAGAACCAAGCTGTTAACGCCCCAATCAAGGAAGGAAAGGATTACAACCTCGGATATGACACAAATCCTCAGTTCTCTCCTGACGGCAAGTTCATAGCATGGCAGAGCATGGAACGCGACGGATATGAAAGCGATCGCAACCGTCTTTGCGTATATGAAATAGAAACAGGCAAAAAGACATACGTGACAGAACTGTTCCAGAGCGGCGTTGATGCATTCTGCTGGGCTGAAACCTCGAAAGACCTCTTCTTCGTAGGCACATGGTTCGGATGCACACACGTATATAAGACAAACCTCAATGGCGAAGTAAAGAAAATCACCGACGGACAGTACGACTACACTTCTGTAGCACTATGCGGCAAAAACCTTCTCTGTGGACGCCAATCCATGTGCGAGGCTAAGGAACTTTACCTTGTTAAT
>JAFTTD010000308.1 GCA_017466965.1 Bacteroidaceae bacterium | reverse complement strand
AGGTGCCGGCTAACAGAATTGGTTTTGAAGGAAACGGAGGACCGTTCACATTGATGCAGCTTAAGGTTATACAGGAAGTCATATCGCTGATAGTCTTCACTCTGATGGCGAATATGCTTTTTCAGGGGCAGCATCTGCAATGGAATCATGTTGCGGCATTTGTGTGTCTGATAGCAGCAGTCTATTTTGTGTTTATGAAATAGAGAAGATGATTTTGTAGAATAAGTTTATTCAACATCGTATCTTTTTGCTATCTTTGCACTGTAAATTGAATGGCTCCGTAGCTTAGCTGTATAGAGCGTCAGATTCCGGTTCTGAAGGTCGAGGGTTAGAATCCCTCCGGAGTCACATTAGAAAAAGGCTGATGAGTTGTTAATAAACAAATACTTATCAGCTTTTTCTTTTATTGGCTTTGTGAAGTAAATTCTTGTTGATTACTTTATAGGGTGAAAGAGGATAAATAAATCTTTTCTCCATTAATTCTCAAAAAATGGCTTATGTCAGGTACAATTGTTAATACGGTATGCATAGTTGCCGGCAGTTTGTTGGGCGCTTTACTGAAAAAGGGTGTGAAGCCGGAATATCAAACGGCTCTGTACAATGCTATGGGGTTCTGTGCATTCATGCTTGGTGTGAATGCTTGCGTACAGCATTTGCCAAAGTCTGATTATCCTGTTCTTTTCATCGTAAGTCTTGCCATAGGTTCGCTGGCAGGGTATGCTTTGAAAATATCTGAAAGATTCAATGCGTGTGTTGATAGATTCGGGAGAAAAGAGGGTGGTGAATCAGATGGAAAAAGCAGATTAAGTGAAGGGCTTGCTATCGGAATACTTTTGTATTGCATTGGTACACTTTCTATGTTAGGCCCAGTAATGAGTGCCATTGAAGGCGACAATACTTATCTTTATACAAATGCCACACTTGATTTTGTTACTTCAATGGTGCTTGCATCTACTTATGGCATCGGCATGATATGGGCTGCTCCTGTATTGTTCTGCTGGCAAGGAATCTTTTATCTTGTGGCTTGTATGTCATCTGAAGCTATCAGCGAATCGCTGATGACAGAACTTTCTATTGTCGGAGGGGTGCTTATTGCCGCTTCAGGATTGTCAATACTTGGCATCAAGGATTGCAAGACGCTGAATATGCTGCCTGCGCTCCTTGTGCCTGTATTGTTCTTTGTCTTTATGGCATTGGCTTAATTCCGTCAAATATATAAGAGTTCAAACTCTTGAATTCTTTAAACTCTTGTTGTTTTCAATGCTTCGTACAGATTACTCCAGTTGTCTGCCAATTCCTGCATTGAATGGAAAAGCAGATTCGCTCCTGAGTCGAGGAGTGCAGAATCTGGCAATGGACCTGTGTTTACAGCTATAGTGAAGCATCCGGATGCTACTCCAGCCTGTACTCCAAGAGGTGCATTCTCTATGACAATGGAATTCAGTGGAGACATAGTGAATGAAGGTTCTGCAAAGTAGGCTGTTGCTTTCTCTAATCCCATAAGATATGGTTCTGGATTTGGCTTACCGTATTTTACATCAAATGCTGTAACCATAAGTTCCGGCTGAAAGATATCTGGAAAATTGTGCTGCAAGCGTTCAAGCAATGATTTTTGTCCTGAGCCGGTGACAACCATAGGTGTTACACCTGAAGATTTAACTTGCAGCAATGTTTCGTATGCTCCAGGCATTCTTTCTGCTTCAGGTTCAAGGTTGAACAAGTCGCTTTTATATCCGTATATTTTGTGTATTTCTTCTTCTGTAGCCTCATGTCCTCTGTCTCTCATTGACACGATGTTTATAGTACTGGCTCCAGTGCGCCCTTCGTGCATATATGCTTCTTCGGTTGGCAAGTTCATTCCGAAGTGTTTCATTGTTTCATGCCAGCATTTTGCATGGTTTTTCATAGAGTCGAAAAGAACTCCGTCCATGTCAAACATTGCAGTTCTTAAATCTATATGCGAAAAGTTCCTTGCCTTCAGATAAGTTGTTATTGATGATGTTATTTCTGTTCTGTTCATAAAAAATAGATATTTAGAAAACAAATCCTAAACTTATAAGCAGATTTATGTCTTTAGTAACATTTGATGTGCTTATGGTGGCACTGAGAGGGCCTACAATGCTGTTGAAAGAGTAGTTAAATGCACCTCCAATCAGAAATTTCGATTTGAAAAACTTCTTGAATCCATCGCTGTTTCCGCCTGTGTTTATTATTGCTGACACGTAATGGCTCTTGCCTATGCGCTGTCTTGCCTGCAGACGAGCAATGGCAATGGCTCTTTCACCGCGCTCAAAGTAGTTGATTCCGTAGAAAGGAATCTGATGATGCAGATAGTGACCGTCCCATTCTCCGCCGATGATGTTATATATCCCGTAGTAATTTGACTGCTTGTCAAGATATCTGACATAGAATGCAGGAACAAGGCAGAATGTTGGTGATGTAGAAAAATAGAAGTTTCCCGAAGCTCTGACAGAGTAGAGGCTGTGCGATGACTTTTCTGCTACATCGTGCCCCTTGTAAAGATTAAATTCTCCGTCAAGTTTTATTCCGCTTGTAGGAAAAATCTTTTTGTTTGTTGTGTTTACTCCTGTGTTTACAAAGAAGTCCCAATAGTTGTTTGAACCAAACATCTTGTGCAGATATTCAGGCTCTTCATTGTTTATGTCAACTAATGCATCCTTGAAATTATAATTGTTGAATTTTACTCCGCATTCTAATTTTGCATATCTCCAACTCTTCGCTATGTCAGCAGAGAGAATATTGTCAGAGAATGTTGTGCTAACGGCTGCCTTACCCAAATCATTAATACGTAGTTCGTTATAACCAACTTCGTAATTTATGTCAAGATACATGTTTTTTCTTAGCAGTGTAGATGTGTTTAGTTTGAACTTGTATCTTTTTCCGAGCCTTATTGTTCCGCCTATTTGTGTTGGTTTCTTAGTGAATGGAAGATTGACATATCCTTGCATTATTACACTTGCCATTTCTTCTTGGTTGAAGTTCGCGCTGAAACTTAATGCATCGTATGGGAAAGGCTCATATACATATTCATCAACTTTGTATAAATTCACTTCTGAAGCAAGAAGTTTGAAGTCGGACCTTCTTTTTTCAAGGTATTCTTTATTGCCTCCGAACTTTTCACCAATTAGCTTCAGCTCCTCGAATTTGTTTATTGCGGCATTCCTGCCCCTTGTGATGAGTGTGTCAATAGCTTCTGTGGTGAAGCTCGCCATATTGTAGCCTTTGGTATCAACCTTTATATAGACATCTGTGTTTTTTCTGTTTGTTTCACGTTTTTCAGCTTCTGCTATCCCTGTTCTTTGGTTGACCATATCTATCAGACTGTTTATTTTGTCGGCTTTAAGCAGACCTTCTCCAACATCAACGCCGACAACAATGTCTGCTCCCATTTTTCTTGCGACATCAACTGGGTAATTGTTGAGGATGCCACCGTCAACGAGCAATGTGTCTCCTTGGCTGATAGGACGGAATGCTCCAGGGATTGACATACTTGCGCGGATAGCGTTGTCAAGTCTTCCTGAGTTGAACACAACCTCTTTTCCCGATGCTACGTCAACGGCGACACACGCAAAGGGGATAGGCAGCTGGTTGAAGTTGTTGCAATTGTTGTATTTGCCAATTAACTTCTGAAGAAGTTTCATGATGTTTCTGCCCTCAATAATTCCAGCTTTTGAGCCTTTCTTGATTGTTGAATCGTTCTGTTCCAAAGGGAAATTGACTACGTAGTTGTCCTGACGCTCTCTTGCAAGGAACGACAATTCGTTTGCTTGTTTCCCGTCTGAAAGCAGTGTTCCCCAATCTTGCACAGACAATATGCTGTCAAGACTTTCGGGTGTGTAGCCTACTGAATAAAGTCCGCCAATAATTGCTCCCATGCTTGTGCCGACAATCATGTCAATCTTTATT
>JAFTTD010000307.1 GCA_017466965.1 Bacteroidaceae bacterium | reverse complement strand
TGGAGCAACTACTCCTGGTTTGTGGGCGATATTTTTGGTGCCCCACTGGCCATTGAGGGGATATTGGCATTCTTCATGGAGGCTACATTCTTTGCTGTCATGTTCTTCGGATGGGAAAAGGTGAGCAGGCGTACTCATTTGCTGTGCACATGGATGACTGGCATTGGTGCTGCTGTTTCCGCAGTATGGAT
This sequence comes from Bacteroidaceae bacterium, assembly GCA_017466965.1. Next base: position 3,958 of record JAFTTD010000307.1, on the reverse strand, counting down.
CTTGATTGCCAACGCCTGGATGCAACATCCTGTTGGGATGGAATTCAACCCAGACACCGTACGCCACGAAATGGTGGACTTTTGGGCCTTGGTGCTCAATCCTACTGCTGTAAGCAAATTCTTCCACACAGTGTTCAGCGGTTGGATGACAGGAGCGGTGTTTGTTATTGGCATCAGTTGCTGGTATTTGCTTAAGGGGCGAGAAAAAAGATTTGCTTTAAGCAGCGTCCGCATAGCAACTATTGTCGGCATCGTGGGCACTCTGATTGTAATGGCGAGCGGTGACAGTTCAGGAGTACAGATGGCAAAATACCAGCCAATGAAACTGGCTGCCGCAGAAGGGCTTGAAAACGGAGGCAGGAGTGCTGGTTTCTCAGTTATCCCCGGTTTAGAAGTGCCTGGCATGTTGTCCGTGCTTGCCACTCATGACATTAACGGCTATGTCCCAGGTGTGAATGATTTGCTTGAAGGATACACAGATGAAAATGGCGTTTATCATCTTTCTGCCGAAGAAAAAATGAACCGTGGCAGATTAGCTCTTGAAGCTTTCAAGGAATACAGGAAGCTGAAAGACACAGATGCAGAAAAGGCAGCCGTGGCACGTAAGGCTCTTAATGAGAACATAGAATACTTCGGTTATGGATATATTGAATCAAAAGAAGAGCTTGTTCCGCCTAAAACCCTTGTATATTGGGCTTTCAGAGCTATGGTAGGCATTGGCTCTTTCTTGCTTTTGCTGATGTTTGTAATGCTTTGGGCAGAGAGGAGGAACCGTCTGGTTGATATGCGATGGCTGCAATGGGTTGCCCTCTTTTCAATTCCTTTGGTATATCTTGCAGGACAGGCAGGATGGGTTGTTGCCGAAGTGGGGCGTCAGCCTTGGACTATTGAAGGCTTGCTGCCTGTGAAAGCTGCCGTATCGAGTGTGAGTGTTGAAAATGTAAAGACCACGTTCTTCCTATTCGTTGCCATTTTCACTCTGTTCCTCATAATAGAACTGCGTATTCTCGTGAAAGCAATCAAGGAGGGACCAAAAATCGAGAATTGATAATTAACACATAATGTCATATGATTACATACGAATTCTTACAACACTACTGGTGGTTTCTTATATCTCTGCTTGGAGGCATTCTTGTATTTCTGCTTTTCGTTCAGGGAGGCAATGCCCTTATTTTCATTGCAGGAAACAATGAAACACATAAGCAACTTATAGTTAATTCTACAGGAAGAAAATGGGAACTTACTTTCACAACACTGGTGACTTTCGGAGGTGCTTTTTTCGCTTCATTCCCTCTGTTCTATAGCACGAGCTTCGGGGGAGCCTACTGGGTATGGGTTCTTATTCTTGTAACATTTGTCTTTCAGGCTGTGTCTTATGAGTTTCAGAACAAAGCAGGCAACATTTTAGGCAAGACTGCATTTCGTGTATTCCTCACTCTCAACGGATGTCTTGCACCACTACTCATTGGTACGGCTGTGGGAAGCTTTTTCACCGGTTCCCAGTTCACTGTCAACAAGACGGCAGTAAGCGACATTGCTTCACCTGTAATTAGCAGATGGGCTACCCAATGGCACGGACTTGAAGCTGTCGCTAATCCCTTCAACGTTGAGTTCGGACTGATGGTCATGTTCCTTTCCATTTGCCTTGGAGCATTATATATACTCAACAGCATAGCCAATAAAGAGCTCTGCACTCGGACACGCCGTTGTCTGCTTGTCAGCGGTTGCCTGTTTCTCCTGATGTTTCTGATTGTAGCATTCCAACTGTTCACAATGGAAGGCTTCGCTGTAAGTCAGGACAATGTAGTAAGTTTAGAAACCGGAAAATATTGGAACAATCTAATTGAGATGCCCGCTGTATTGGCAATGCTACTTATAGGCGCAGCCCTCATTGTGGGAGGTATTGGTTTAACTATAGCGAATCCTCAGTTCAAACGTGGCATTTGGTTGTGCGGTCCTGGTACATTGCTTGCCGTAATGTCACTATTCATGCTTGCAGGCTATAATGGCACTGCATACTACCCTTCAACAGCGGATTTGCAGTCATCACTCACAATAACCAACAGCTGTTCAAGCAAGTTCACCCTGCACACTATGGCAATAGTGTCCCTCATTATCCCTTTTGTTGTGGCATACATAGCATATTTCTGGCGCAAAATGGACATGAAATCTCTTACAACAGAAGAACTTAATAAAGGCGAGAAATACTAAAAACATGTGACAACAGTATTCTGTCTTTAGCATTCAACAAGGCTAAAAAGCTGACAGATTTTTTTAGTTATATTGCAACTAAATCCTTTATAAAAAAGAATGAAGAATTCCCCAAACGGGAAATCCTTCATTCTTTTTTGCAATATAATGTTTATGTCTCATAACACTTGCATACTCAGCAGGTAAACTGTGGATGCAAATAACATTGAAACTCAACGCCTTCCAGTACGACTTGCTCCGCTACGTGAATTTTTGTTATTTGAAGAAGCAGGCGAAACTGTACTGTTGCGATTGCCCTTTTCAGAAACAGATGAACGACTTGAAGAATTTCTTTTTCCTGCTTTATCATTCCCACGTGACACATTTGCCACATTAGATTTAACACGCACGGACGAAATCTTTATTTCTTTATTAGTATTCTTTCCAGAACCGCCCTTCACTCTATCTCCTTTATTGCCTTTATTTCCTTCAACAACATTCTTATTATCTCTGACACCCTTGTTTATTCTATCAACTCTGTCCGTTTTATCGGACTTATGTCTATTTTCAATATGGATGTTCGCTTTTCTTCCATAATACCCCTTGTCCGGACGCATACCTCTGAAAAAATGACCTCCACGATAGTTGGCATAATAGCGCGGAGCTGCAAAATGGAAATGACCATGCCGATTGTCATGTGCATAAATTCTGAAACTCCATCTATGATTCAGAAATGAAATTGGCCTGTAGAAATAGTCAAGGGCCATTACTCTTCTCCATATTCTCTCACCAAGCAAAATTCTAAGAGCCAAATCGCGTTCACGTACTACTGCCATATAATCATCGTACCTATACCCTAAAGCCACATCATCAAGATAATCGTTTACGCCACAGATAAAATCAAAGTTTATTCTATATAAATCGTCTATAATCATTCCTGATGCAATGCCAAGAGTGTATGCCATACGATCTGTCAAAAACCTTGCATTGTCACGTATCATATTATAACTCATTGGATGAGCATTAACGCCCGATGCAGTTATCATCAGCATCATTACTGCAAAAAATCTTCTAATAGTCTTCATAACTCACCGTTCTTAATGTTAATTTATTCTCTTGCTCTCTCATTCAGCATAATCAACAAAAAGACTGCTGAAGTATTGTTTTACTGATGCAAAATTAGATATTTCACATTATGCCAACAAAGGATAAAACCTAAACTACGATGGCTTTTCCCTATATCTATTAGGGAATTCCCCTTATTGAAAAACATACCACGTCACAACTGTGCGTCATTAAATGCAAAAAAGGGCAAAGTTAAAAAACTGAAATAATCCAGCGTCCTACATGAGAGAGACGACAAAATATATTTCAGTTTTTGACTTTACCCTTAATTCTCAACCCCTATATTTAAGTTTGTAAAACACTCTGAAAAAAGCGTACCACTCTATGGCTCATTACAATTTTCAGTGTATCATAAGCAGAACATTGCTATTCATGCTTGAAAACTTAAAATGGGAACAAAGGAAATATCTTTATCTATTCTTTATCAAGCCCCGCCTGTTTGCATTGCATAAGAGCTAATGCAAACCATCCAATGAACAAAAAACGCATTAAAAGAGGAATATCAATAGGGAAAACAACAAAAACGAGAGCAAGCATTGCTTGAAGCAAATACAGAGTCTGAAGCGGAGACACATTATCTTCTACTATCATGCTAAATACTTCGCTAATGTTTTTAAGAAGGTCTGACGACAGTATTTTATTT
>JAFTTD010000306.1 GCA_017466965.1 Bacteroidaceae bacterium | reverse complement strand
TTCTTAACTCCTTAACTCCTCTTCCTCCTTCCTGTCTAAAAATTGGAACATATTTTCCATGTTCCAATTTTTAATATTACCTTTGTATTAATCAATTTTACAGAACTAATAAGCAAGATATAATATGGCAAAGAAGGACGAAGTGACGCCCATGATGAGACAATTTTACGATTTCAAGGCAAAGCACCCTGATGCATTGCTGTTGTTCCGTTGTGGTGACTTCTATGAAACATACGCAGATGATGCTGTTGAGGCTTCTGAAATTCTTGGAATAACACTTACTAAGCGCAGTGGTGGAGCTGGCAAGAAAGAGGATACTACAGCTATGGCAGGATTTCCACATCATGCGCTTGATACTTATTTGCCAAAGCTTATAAGGGCTGGAAGACGAGTGGCTATATGCGACCAGCTTGAAGATCCTAAACTTGCTAAAAAGCTCGTGAAGCGTGGCATTACAGAGCTTGTGACTCCTGGAGTCGCTATGAACGACAATGTTCTGAACTACAAGGAGAACAACTTTCTTGCCGCAGTTCATTTTGGCAAGAGCGCTTGTGGAGTGGCATTGCTTGATATTTCTACAGGAGAATTTCTTACGGCAGAGGGTACAACTGATTATGTAGAGAAAATCTTGACAAACCTGTCGCCTAAGGAGGTGCTTTATGAGCGAGGACGCAAATTGATGTTCGAAGGTAATTTTGGAGGAAAGTTCTTTACTTACGAACTTGATGACTGGATTTTTACTGATGAAACATCGCGCAGCAAACTCCTTTCTCACTTCGGGACTAAGAACTTGAAAGGGTTTGGCGTGGACCATCTGAAAAACGGAATTGTTGCGGCTGGGGCTATTCTGTGTTATCTGGAACAGACTCTGCACAATCAGATAAGCCATATCAGAACAATATCACGCATTGAGGAGGACAGGTATGTCAGACTTGACAAGTTCACAATACGCAGCCTTGAACTTCTGTCATCGATGAATGACGGAGGAAGCAGTTTGCTTGGTGTGATAGACAAGACTGTAAGCCCAATGGGAAGCCGTATGCTCAGAAGGTGGGTTGTCTTTCCGCTTAAAGATATAAATCAAATAGCCAGCAGACAGAATGTTGTTGAACATTTCTTCCGCTATCCTGACGTGCGCGACTCGATAGAAGAACTTCTTCATCGCATTGGAGACCTTGAGCGAATTGCATCGAAAGTGGCTGTAGGCAGAGTGTCGCCGCGTGAAATGGTGCAACTGAAAGTGGCACTGCAAGCTATAGAGCCTATTCGTCGCCTATGCCTGGAGTCTGACAATGAAAGTATCGTCAGCATAGGCGAAAAGCTTGATACTTGTGAGGCTTTGCGTGAACGCATTGCCCGCGAACTGGCTTCAGATCCGCCATTCCAGGTAAACAAAGGGGGCGTAATTGCCGAAGGTGTGTGTGAAGAGCTTGACGAGCTCCGCCGCATAGCCTATTCAGGCAAAGACTATCTGCTTCAGTTGCAGCAACGTGAGATAGAGGCAACAGGCATCACAAGTCTTAAAATAGGTTTCAACAATGTGTTTGGTTATTACATTGAGGTTAGAAACACATACAAAGACAATGTTCCTCAAGAATGGATACGCAAGCAGACTCTTGTTAATGCTGAACGCTACATCACTCAGGAACTGAAAGAATATGAGGAAAAAATTCTTGGAGCTGAAGAAAAGATAATTTCACTTGAAACCCGACTGTTCACAGAACTTGTCACAGCCTCTGCCGACTTTATACCTGCCATCCAGGGTAATGCAATGCAGATAGCGCGCATTGACTGCCTTCTGGCTTTTGCTGTTGCTGCAAAGGAGTATGGGTATATACGTCCTATAGTAGATGACAGCCTCGTGATTGACATCAAGCAAGGTCGCCATCCTGTTATTGAACGCCAAATGCCTGTAGGTGAAAGATATGTGGCAAATGACTTGTATCTTGATTGCGACAAACAGCAAATCATAATCCTTACAGGTCCGAATATGGCTGGTAAGTCTGCGCTGTTGCGACAAACGGCTCTTATAACTCTGATGGCACAGATTGGTTCATTTGTGCCTGCTGACAGTGCGAGGATAGGCTATACAGACAAAATATTCACTAGAGTAGGGGCGAGCGATAACATTTCGGTTGGTGAATCAACATTCATGGTGGAAATGAATGAAGCAGCCAACATTCTTAACAATATATCACAACGCTCATTGATATTGTTCGACGAGCTTGGTCGCGGAACATCAACCTATGATGGTATATCTATAGCATGGTCAATTGTGGAATTCATACACAACAACGCACGAGGTAACGCCCGAACTCTTTTTGCCACACATTACCATGAACTTAACGAAATGGAGAAGTCGCTCAGCAAGATTCGAAATTTCAATGTGTCTGTAAAAGAGGTTGACGGAAAGGTTATATTCATGCGCAAACTTGTTCCTGGAGGAAGTGAACATTCTTTCGGTATTCATGTGGCAAAGATTGCTGGAATGGCGCCAACGATAGTAAGAAGGGCAGAACAGGTGTTGGCTGAACTTGAGAAAAACAACAGTGGCGACGGCATATCTCGTCCTGCTGCAGAAAGCATCCCTGCCGCGAACGGCACACAACTAAGTTTCTTCCAGTTGGAAGATCCTGTGTTGTGCCAAATTCGTGACGAGATACTAAACCTTGATGTGAACAACCTTACCCCTTTGGAAGCCCTCAACAAACTGAACGATATAAAGAAGATTGTTCGCGGAAGATGAAAGATGGCTTCTTCTTCTTGCCAATCAATATGAAACCTGGCAAGCAATGCCAGCCTGACGAACTTTCTCTGCTATTGCGTCAAGCTCTTCGTGCGTAGCTTTGGACAGTTCAGAAGCAGGCGTTTCGCGGTCAATCGTATAAATCATTACTTCGCGAGGCGAAATATGCTTCACTGCTTCCAGCCATGGCAGAACATGCTCGTCACCAACATTCGAAACTGAATGTCCTTGGAAATTGCCGTTCATGAACATTGTCTGAACAATGCAATGTCCTTCAAACCGTTTCATCTGCTCTATGATGGCATTTACATCGTACACCCCGACAGGCCTATCTACTATGTTTATATATTGAGACGAGACTGTATCAAGCTTGACGATGTTGTTGTCTATTTTCATCAAAGCCTCAAAGACTTTTTGTTTTGTTATTTGCGTTCCATTTGTCAGAACACTGACCTTAGCATTTGGAAAATACTGGTTGCGAAGGCTTATGACATCTTCCATGATTTCAGGGAAATGCGGATGCAACGTAGGTTCCCCGTTGCCGGCAAAAGTGAGAACATCTGGCGCGGGGCCATTAACCTTCATGTCTTTCAGGCGAGCCTCAAGAGCTGTTTTTACTTCTTCACGCGTAGGCATCTTGGAATGCGGACGGAAATCTGCGTTAAAACCACATTCACAGTATATGCAGTCAAACGAACAGCATTTGCCGTCACCGGGCAACAGGTTCACACCAAGAGAAACTCCGAGACGGCGGCTATGAACGGGGCCAAATATTGGAGAAGGATATATAACTGTCATATTTGTTTATAATTAAAAAGAGACGGCGTTTCGTCACGAATCACCATCTCCAAAATTTTTGTTTAACCTAAACCTTAACTATGAAAAAAATTCTATTATTTATGCAAAAGTAAAACTTTTATTTCATTGAAACAAAACTTTATATGATTTTTATCATGTAAAATGATTATCATGCGGAATTTGTGTAATAGTCTGTGATATTCTTCATCCGTCTATCCTTTTTCTATGTCATGAAGTATCTGCAAAGCCTTTGCCATAGATGTCACTTCTGTCACGAGCATAGAACGTTTTTCGCCATCGCGCAGCTTGCACTGCCGTGGATTGAACGAGGCGTATTTTATAATCTTGTCGAACGATGGGCTCTGATAATACCTGCTTTGGAAATCAGAAACAAGGAACAAACTCATGCGTCCTTGTTTCAACATGATTTTTTCAATACCCAACCGAGCTGCTGCCCATTTAAGAGGCATCACTTTCATAAGCTCTTCGCCCTGTTCCGGTAGCGCACCGAAACGGTCAACAAGACGCTTGCGGAAATCTTCAAGTTGGCGTTCGCTCGTAAATCCATCGAGCTCGCGATAGAGACTCATGCGCTCTCCGCTGTTTGGCACATACTCTTCTGGAAGAAAAACAGGAAGGTCGCTTTCTACAACGGTTTCTTCTACAAATTTTCCACCTGGCAAAACGCCTGTTTCTGCAACCATTTCATCTTTCAAGTCTGCAAATTCTGTTTCACGAAGTTCGTTTACAGCTTCAGCCAACACTTTCTGATATGTTTCATATCCTAAATCGGCAATAAAACCGCTCTGCTCAGCTCCAAGCATGTTTCCGGCTCCTCTGATGTCGAGGTCTTGCATAGCAATATGTATTCCCGAACCCAAGTCGGAAAAATTCTCAATAGCCTGCAAACGTCGGCGCGAATCGTCGCTCAATGCTGCCAAAGGAGGTGCAAGCAAATAGCAGAAGGCCTTCTTGTTGCCTCTTCCCACTCTTCCCCTCATCTGGTGCAAATCGCTCAGTCCATAGTTGTGAGCAGAATTGATGATGATGGTATTTGCGTTGGGAACATCAATTCCGTTTTCCACAATTGTTGTTGAGAGCATCACGTCGTAATCGTGGTTCATAAAGTCATATACTATTTTCTCCAACTGCTTAGGGTCCATCTGTCCATGTCCCACGCAAATGCGTGCATCAGGTACAGCACGGTGAATCATTGACTCGAGCTGAGGCAGATTGCTTATCTTGTTGTTGACAATAAAGACCTGTCCATTACGGCTCATTTCAAAATTTATGGCGTCAGCTATGACTTCGCTTGAGAATGTATGAATTTCTGTCTGTATAGGATAGCGGTTTGGCGGTGGTGTCTGGATTACAGACAAGTCGCGTGCGCCCATCAGCGAGAATTGCAGAGTTCGCGGAATAGGTGTGGCTGTCATGGTCAAAGTGTCAACATTAACCTTCATCTGGCGAAGTTTTTCTTTTACAGACACACCGAATTTCTGTTCTTCATCTATGATAAGCAACCCAAGGTCCTTGAACTTAACATTCTTGCCAATGAGTTTGTGAGTACCGATTATTATTTCTATTTTTCCTTCGGCAAGGTCGTTCAGCACCTCCTTAAGCTCTTTAGGAGTACGTGCCCTGCTAAGATAATCAACCCTTACGGGAAAGTTCTTCAGACGTGACGAGAAAGTCTGATAATGCTGATATGCCAATACGGTTGTAGGCACAAGCACAGCCACCTGCTTTCCGTCTGTAGCAGCCTTGAATGCCGCACGTACTGCAACTTCTGTCTTTCCGAAGCCTACATCACCACACACAAGTCTGTCCATCGGACGCTCACGCTCCATATCAGCCTTGACATCCTGAGTGGCTTTGAGCTGATCCGGAGTGTCTTCGTAAAGGAAACTTGCTTCAAGTTCGTGCTGCATGTACCCGTCAGGACTGAAGGCAAAGCCTTTCTCCTGACGACGCTGCGCGTACAACCGGATTAAATCGCGGGCAATATCCTTTACCTTTGTCTTCACCTTGTCCTTCATGCGCTCCCACGCACCGGTTCCAAGGCGGTTCAGACGAGGCGGCTCACCGTCACGTCCTTTATATTTAGAAACTTTGTGAAGAGCATGGATTGACACATATACCGTATCATCATTCTGATACTGTATTTTTATCATTTCTTGCATCACTCCATTTCCTGTAGGAACTCTTATGAGTCCTCCAAATCTGCCTACTCCGTGGTCTATGTGAACAACAAAATCACCTACTTCAAACTGGCTTATCTCTTTGAGCGTCAAAGCCATCTTGCCCTTTCGTGCCTTGTCGCTCTTGAGGTTATATTTATGGAAGCGGTCGAATATCTGGTGGTCTGTGAAGTAGCACTGCTTCAGAGTGTGGTCTATAAAACCTTCATGTATAGCCCTGTTGACAGGCTCAAAAGCGATAGGTGTAAATTCCAATGACGGATTTCCTGACTCAATCATCTCCATCGGTATTCCCTGCATCAGGGCTTTTTCTGCCTCTCCTTGAGCCAATTCTGCAAATATGTCCTTCAGACGTAAAATCTGCTTTTCGCTGTCAGCAAGGATGTTCATCTTGTAACCATCGCTGAGGAGCTTGCGAAATTCACTGCTGACAATGTCAAAATTCTTATGGAACAGAGGCTGAGGAGTAGTGTCAAAGCAGATAGAAGACTCAGGCAGATCGGTTGCCTTATGAGAGTGGAGGTTTATTTTTCTGAAACGTGAGATGCCTTTAATGAACTGTTCACCGCTGACAATTGTGTGGTCACGTATTTCCAATGCCGACGATTCACTTCCGTCGTATGTGTCAGTAAAAGAGGATTCGAAATGTTCGCCTCTCATCTTTTTCATTTCATGCATCGACCGCTCTTCGGCGAGTGCCTGAGTGGAGAAGCCTTCTTCGTATATCAGCGCAATGCGGTCGCATACATACATTAGATCCTTAGATACCACCAACACATTGTCAGGCAAGAAGTCAGTGAAAGGCACATATTCAGCTCCCGAATCAGCCAAATCAGGAACAATAGTAACAAGCTCCGACTTTTCCAATGAAAGCTGTGTCTGCACGTCAAAAATACGTATGCTATCCACTTCGTCGCCGAAAAAGTCAAGTCGGTAAGGGTTTTCAGACGAAAAAGAATAGACGTCAATTATAGAACCGCGAATTGCAAACTGACCTGGTTCATACACATAGTCTGTTCTGCAAAAGCCAAACTCAAACAAGCGCTTTTCAAGCAAACCCACATCCATCACATCACCTACGCTTACATTCAATGTATGAGAAGAAAGCTCCTTTTCGGAAATGACTTTTTCAGCAAGAGCCTCAGGATAAGTTACAACATACAGTGGATTTCCTATAGCTAATTTGCCAAGAACTTCTGTGCGCAAAATGCCGTTTGCTGCGTCCTTCTGATTATATTTAATAGCGCGGCGGTAAGTAGAAGGGAAGAATACAACCCTCTCATCTCCTATCATTTGGACAAGGTCGTGATAGAAATATCCGGCTTCATCCTCATCTGAAAGAACAAACACCATAGAATGGCTGCCGCTCTTCTTAATCTCAGTAAGCGAAGAAAAGAACAGCGGGGCTGCAGAAGCACACAAACCATACACATCAATGGAGCGCATGCTCTTTTTTCCAAGAGCATCAGCGAGCATTCTTGCCTGAGGGTTAGAGGCAAGAACACGAAGCAAAGATTTTGTTTCCAATTTTTTCTGGAGGTATTATCAGAAATAAATCAATATAGCCAAACCAACCGTATCTCAACTGAAAGATACAGGAGTATATGCCCGAGCGAACATTCTCAAAAAGAACAGAGTATCCTTGCTTGGCCTGAATTCTGGTTTCATTCTGATAACCTTACATTTCTTCTTGTCTTTCTTTTCAGGAGTAGAATCATTCATAGGCTAAATGGTTTTAAAATTAATACATCTTTAAAACGCACAATACCTGCTTTTATTATACAAGACTCAAAAAAAATGCTGAAAAGTTATTTCAGCTCACATACTGTCATACTTCATTACATCTGCCCCGATTCAATAAGCAGAATACACCTCTCTGTCAGTCGGTCATCAATTTCGGGGTCATACTCTTTTTTGAGGCTTGCTCCAAACAAAGAAGCGAAAGCGTTGTAAAATCCAGCCTTGAAACCGCCCATATAAGTCTTGATCAGTTCATAGCTCGTCTGGTTGCACTGACGGTCAATAAGTTTGATAAGCAACTTACCCTGCGAAAAAGTCAGCTTTTTCAAGCGAGGGGTATATTGCTTCTTCAGTTCCTTTTCCATGCGGTCCATGTATTCATCCTTTGCACGCTTGTCAGGCAGTGTGTCAAGCCCAGCCAGCGTCTTGTCTATAGTTTTCTTGATATCTACCGCAATAGGATAAACTTTCTTTATGTTGTTGGCTATTTTGTAGTACCTCTTTACTTGGCGCTTGCTGTTCAACTTCAAATTATTGAGAACCAAAACTTCAGAAAGCATAAATGAATGAATCACCTCGCCGCTGTCCTCCACTTCGCCCAAATACTTAAGATGATGCCTTACAATCGGATTTCCAGTCATTTTCCTGTCAAGTTCAGAGTCAACAACAATTCCTTGCGCCTTTATTGATGTGGAAACCAATAGCAACAAAAGCACAGTCATCACTCTATATGGAAAAAGACTTATCACGATGCAAAAATAATAAGAATATCCTTATATAATAATGTTTTTACAAATTATATGATTTATACCGTTTATTTAACTCCTCTATTATGAGGTTATAAGGTTTTGAGGTTATAAGGTTTTGAGGTTATAAGGTTTTAAGGTAGGCTGTTGGAGGTTATAAGGTTTTGAGGTTATAAGGTTTTAAGGTAGGCTATGCCACCCCATGCATTTGTCTAAACTCCTGGACTTCTGAACTCCCGTAAACCAATGAGACAAGCTCAT
>JAFTTD010000305.1 GCA_017466965.1 Bacteroidaceae bacterium | reverse complement strand
ACCATCCATCACATCTAAATGAAGCCATTCAGCCTCACTTCTGTTTATCATCTCTATATCTTTTTCGAGATTCGCAAAATTTGCTGCAAGCAGCGAAGGACTTATTATTTGCATGGTATTCAGAAAAAAAGTTAGTCTATCAAATTTCAAATAAGCAGAATTACATCTCTTACTTTATAAATTTATTTGAGCGCAAATGATGTTTCACCAATCATCTGACTGTCAACAAATATAAAGATTCTGTATGTTCCAGCTTCAAGATATTCATCAACATCCCAATAAAGCGTTACTTCTTGCTCTTCTCCAGTATATTCTATATACTTTTTTACAGAATATTCAAGATTTGTATTTTCATAAACGAACGTTCCTTCAGATTTAGAAAGCAACGAATTATCAGGTTTCAAAATACGGGCATAAACAATGCGCTGGCCGTTTTCGGCTGTAACATTCTTTGTTATATTAAATCCAAAAGCAATGTTTTTAACGTTCTTCACTTTTTCAGTCTCACGTCCACGCTTATTCTTAGGAGTAACCCAGAAGCCAGTTGCATCAAGCTGGGCAGCCAAGCTCACCTTATCTTTCAATTCGTTTCGTTCGTTTTCAATAGCATTAATCTCAGTTCTTGCGGCCCTATATCGCTCTTTTATCTTTGTATTTTCAGAAACAAGAGTCTGATTCAATTTGTTTAATGAATCAACCTGCATAATATAATGCTTGAGCACCTTACGAAGAGAAGCTATCTCCTTCTTCAAGCGAGTAATCTCAGCCGCGTTTGTCGCCTTTGTATTCTTTAGTTCTTCAAGAAGCTGCTGTGTATGACGGCGCTCAACTTCAATTTGTGCAATGAGCGAATCATTGCGCAACTGCTTTTGCAACTCACCATACTGAATATCAAACTCACGATACTGATCTTCCATTTCAAGTTTATCAAGTTCCGCCAGTTCCTGCAATTCTGCATTCATCTGTTTCTGTTCAGCAAGCATAAATGTCAGCAATGCAGCAGCTGCTATAAGAACAGCCACAACACACCCAATGACAAATGTTGGCATTGGGAAACCTAAAACCTTCTTTTCTCCTAATTTTTCAAAATCCATCGTTTACTTAATATATAAAATTAGATTCATCGATTTACAAACTATACTATACAACTATTTGCTTCATATCCGATAAAGCAACGCTAATATCAAGATAATACACAAACCGAATATGCAGTTTTTCAATAACACTGCAAACTTACATAAAATAGTCGGATAAACAATAAGCATAAGGAATAAAAATATCATACATTCATCAATTATATATATAATATTGTGTAGAAAGTTTCGACGGCTTATTTGAAATTACTACACATTTAAAGAACAAGAGAACTCAAATATCACAAAAACACAACATCATTAGTAAAAGCACAATTTACTTTGTTTTGTTAGAAAAACATAAAAACAAGCATAATATCAAAAAAGATGTTTTACAACATAAATCTAAGCACCTTTTTGTATCATCATTTTGTGTAATTTCGCCAACAAACGAAAGAGATGCTTTCCAATAGCTCACTTTCTGCAATGAAAACCTTAAAAAGAAAAACAATATGAAAGTTTATCAGACCAATGAAATCAAAAACATTGCCCTACTCGGCAATGACGGTGCAGGTAAAACAACCCTCACCGAAGCCCTTCTTTACGAGGCAGGAATAATCAGTCGCCGCGGAAGAATTACAGCCAAGAATACCGTGAGCGACTACTTCCCTGTAGAACAGGAATATGGATATTCAGTATTCTCAACTGTTTATCATGTTGAATGGAATGGAAAAAAACTTAATATCATTGACTGCCCAGGATCTGACGATTTCGTTGGAGCTGCTATGACAGCGCTTAATGTTACTGATACAGCAATTCTGCTCCTTAACGGCCAATACGGACCAGAAGTTGGTACTCAGAACCATTTCCGCTATACTGAAAAGCTTGGCAAACCAGTTATTTTCCTCGTAAACCAACTTGACAGCGACAAGTGCGACTTCAACAATGTTGTTGAACGTCTTACAGAAATCTACGGACCAAAAGTTGTACCAGTTCAATATCCTTTGAACGAAGGTCCAGACTTCAATTCACTTATTGACGTCCTGTTAATGAAGAAATACTCATGGAAACCAGAAGGCGGTGCTCCAATCATCGAAGATATTCCTGCAGAAGAAATGGACAAAGCCCTGGAAATGCACAAGGCACTCGTTGAAGCTGCAGCTGAAAACGACGAAACGCTCATGGAGAAATTCTTCGAAACAGAATCGCTCACTGAGGATGAAATGCGCGAAGGAATACGTAAAGGACTTGCAGCACGCTCAATGTTCCCTGTTTTCTGTGTATGCGCATATAAAGATATGGGAGTACGCAGATTGATGGAATTCCTCGGCAACGTAGTTCCTTTCGTTGATGAAATGCCTAAAGTTCATAATACACGCGGCGAAGAAGTTACCCCAGATTCAAACGCACCTACATCACTCTATTTCTTCAAGACAGCTAACGAACCACATATCGGTGGTGTTCAGTACTTCAAAGTGATGAGCGGAAAAGTTCATGAAGGAGATGACCTTACAAATTCAGACCGTGGTTCAAAGGAACGTATGGCTCAATTATTTGTTTGTGCAGGCGCTAACCGTATTAAGGTTGAAGAACTTGTAGCCGGAGATATTGGCTGCACTGTTAAACTTAAAGATGTACGTACTGGAAACACACTCGTTGGAAAAGATTGTGAAAACCGCTTCAACTTCGTTAAATATCCAAACCCTAAATACATACGCTCTGTAAAGCCAGAGAACGAAGCTGATTCTGAAAAGATGATGGCTGCAATCCAGAAGATGAGCCAGGAAGATCCTACATGGATACTTGAGCAAAGCAAGGAATTACGTCAAACACTCGTAAAAGGACAAGGAGAATTCCATTTGCGCACGCTCAAATGGCGTATGGAAAACAATGAAAAGATTAAGATTAAGTTTGAAGAGCCAAGAATTCCTTACCGCGAGACAATAACAAGAGCAGCTCGTGCAGATTATCGTCACAAGAAGCAGTCTGGCGGTGCAGGACAATTTGGTGAAGTGCATCTTATTGTTGAACCATACTACGAAGGAATGCCAGAACCAACAACATACAAGTTCGGCAACCAGGAATTCAAAATAACTCCAAAGGGAACAGAAGAAGTTCAGCTTGAATGGGGTGGCAAGCTCGTATTCATTAACAGCGTAGTCGGTGGAGCTATTGACACACGCTTCATGCCTGCTATCCTTAAAGGTATCATGAGCCGTATGGAACAAGGTCCACTTACAGGAAGCTACGCACGTGATGTGAGAGTTATTGTTTACGATGGCAAGATGCACCCAGTAGATTCTAACGAACTTTCATTCATGCTTGCAGGACGCCACGCATTCAGCGATGCTTTCAAAGAGGCTGGACCTAAACTTCTTGAGCCTATTTACGATGTAGAAGTGTTTGTTCCAAGCGACAAAATGGGTGATGTAATGAGCGACTTGCAAGGACGCCGCGGTATGATTATCGGCAGCGAAAGTGAAATCGGTTATGAAAAGCTTATAGCTAAATTTCAGTTGAAGGGTCTTTCTAAATACTCAACAGCTCTCAGTTCTATAACAGGCGGACGTGCTTCATTCATCATGAAGTTCGCAAGCTACGAACTTGTTCCTACTGACATCCAGCAGAAACTCATGAAAGAGTTTGAAGAAGAAAACAAAGACGAAGACTAATCAGAAAAGTAGGTCTGATTGCTATACTCCCCCTTTTTGGTAATCGAAAAAAGTCCTACTTATTATTTATTTTTTTGCGAAGATTTGCGTCCGCAAATCTTCGCTTTTTTATTTTAAGCTAAATTTTACTTTACACACATATCATAATAGCATTTTTT
>JAFTTD010000304.1 GCA_017466965.1 Bacteroidaceae bacterium | reverse complement strand
CTGCTCAGTTACCCATATGGCCGATAGAAAGTCACGTCATGTTATTCATAGTGCTAAAAAGCTTAATAAAAATGCACTCGTAGTAGCAGTGGGATGTTACGCGCAAGCAGCAAAGGATGAACTTGAAAAGGAAGAATATATTGACATTATTTTGGGAAATAATAACAAGGCACAAATAGTTGAAATAGTTGAAGAATACATAAGAGAACGTGAGAAAATCGTTAAAGTATTGGATATATCAAAAGAGAAAAATTACGAAGATATGGAGCGTTTGCATGTTTTAGAACATACAAGAGCGTATATAAAGGTACAGGATGGCTGTAATCAGTTCTGCTCATATTGTATCATACCATACACACGGGGAAGAGTAAGAAGTCGTGGTGTAAATGAAACGGTGGAAGAAATAAAAAATCTTGTTTTGCGCGGATACAAGGAATTCGTGCTTACAGGTATACATCTAAGTTCATATGGCGTTGACTTAGGCAATATAGATTTACTCGGACTTATACTAAAAATACACGAAATCGAAGGCGTAGAGCGAATTAGATTAGGGTCGCTTGAACCAAGAATTATAACAAAAGAATTTGCAAATACATTAAGTAAGCTTGAAAAAATATGTCCGCATTTTCATCTCTCGTTGCAAAGCGGTTGTGATGCAACACTAAAGAGAATGAACAGACGTTATAGCTGTGATGAGTATTATGAAAAATGCGAAATATTAAGAGATGCTTTTGATAATCCTGCAATAACAACCGACATAATAGTAGGTTTCCCAGGTGAAACAGATGAAGAATTTGAACAGACAAAGGCATTTGTAGAAAAGGTAAAATTTTTTGAAACACACATTTTTAAATATTCCCGTAGAAAAGGTACAGTAGCAGATAAGCTAAAAGAACAGGTAAAAGATGACGATAAAAATACAAGAAGTGAAATACTGCTTGATTTAAATTTACGTAATTCAAAGGCATATATGCAAGAAGCGATAGGTAAGCCTGTAAAGGTGCTTATAGAAGAGCCAGTTACAATTGAAGGAAAAGAGTACTATGTAGGACATACAAAAACTTATCTTAAGGTGGCAGTAGAGCTTACAGAGGCTATAAATGTCAATGATATTGTAGAACTTGTTCCAAAGGCATTTTTGAATGAAGGGATTTTACTTGCATAATTTCTAATTTTATATTAAAATTAAATTTACGAAAGAAGGTCGTGAATATGGAAAATTTGAATAATACTAAATATTTTAAAACAACACCAGAACCGATACACTCAGTATCAAATGTTTTAGAAGAAGTTTATATCGCATTGAAAGAAAAAGGATATAATCCTATTACTCAAATTGTAGGCTATATTATGTCAGGAGACCCAACATTTATAACCAGCCATAATAATGCAAGAAGTCTTATTATGAAAGTAGAACGTGACGAGTTGGTAGAAGAGGTTATCAGATATTTTATAGTTAATAAAGGATTATAGTGGAGGCTACATGAGAATATTAGGCTTGGATTTTGGCACCAAGACAGTTGGTGTTGCTGTGAGTGATCCGCTTATGATTACAGCACAGGGAGTCGAGATAATCAGACGCAAGGAGGATAACAAGCTGCGTCAAACTTTAGCGCG
>JAFTTD010000029.1 GCA_017466965.1 Bacteroidaceae bacterium | reverse complement strand
TCTATGTTCAACTCTACTTCTACCCTCTTCACAATGGATATATATAAGAAGTATCTGAACAAGAATGCTTCTGACAAGCAGTTGGTAAGTGTTGGTCGTATAGTTGCTCTTGTTTCACTCGTTATAGCTGCAGTCGCAGTTAAACCTCTTCTTGGTGGTCTTGACCAGGCATTCCAGTACATACAGGAATATTCAGGATTCATATATCCAGGTATCATCACAGTATTCGGACTTGGACTTCTTTGGAAACGCGCTTCATCAACAGCTGCTGTTTGGACTGCAATTCTAACAATCCCAATGGGTGTATTGTTCAAGATATGCTTCCCTGAAGTGTCATTCCAGTTCCGTGCTGGTTATATCTTCATTATCCTTGTACTCTTCTTCATCCTTGTTTCATATCTTGACAAGAAGTATGTCAGCACAGAACTTCCAAGCCAGAAGGACAGAACTGCTATGCTTCTATGGTCGAAAGTGTTGGGTGGCGTAGGTGCATTGATGATTGTTGCAGCTATCATTGTCGTTGCGCTTGGTACATCAACTGAATGGTCTGCATACCTTAATGACATAGGTTTCCAGGCATTCATATTCTTCGGTGTATTAGTTGGATGTAATGGTATCTGGCTCTACAGCAACTCTAATGACAACAAGAAGGATGTTAAGGCATTGCCTATCGACCTCAAATTATTTAGCACAACTCGCGGATATACATGGGGTACAATTGGTATCGCTCTTATAACATTAGTTCTTTATACTCTACTTTGGTAATAAATCTTTTAAGGGAGGGTTCTATTTTATAGAACTTCTCCCTTTTATTAATTTAATTAAATAGTATTTGCAATGACAGGCTTTTATGGTAATTATACTAAATTTCTGGTTTCAGTGGATTGTATTATATTCGGCTTCACAGAAGGTAAACTTCAGCTTTTAATACAAAAACGTCCATACGACCCAGGCAAAGGAATGTTATCATTAATAGGTGGATTTGTAAAAAAGAATGAAAGTATAGATACTGCTGCTCAAAGAGTTCTTACTCAATTTACAGGCTTGAAGAATGTATATATGCAACAATTAGGAGCATTCGGAGATGTTGAAAGAGATCCGGGAGAACGTGTTATTTCTGTTGTGTATTATGCATTGATTAATGTTGAGGAATATGATGTTTTCATGTCTAATAGTCATGGAGCAAGATGGGTTGATATAGATAATTTACCAAAATTATGTTTTGACCATAACGCAATGGTCAATAACGCAAGAATCGAATTGCAGTCATATTTGTATGACAAAAGTATCTGCAAGAATCTTCTACCTGAATACTTTACCCTAACCCAACTTCAAACACTACATGAGGCTATTTTAGGTACTACTATTGATAAAAGAAATTTCAGAAGAAGTATTGCAGAAAAGAATTTTGCAATCAAGACTGAATTGATTGACAAATCAACATCAAGAAGAGGTGCATCTCTTTATAAATTTGAAAACAATTAAGACGCTGTCTTATCAAAATAATATAACAGAAATTAATTAATTATTAATCTTTAATATTTCAGAACTATGTTAGAAGAATTAAAGCAAAAGGTATTTAAGGCAAACCTTGACCTTGTTAAACAAGGACTTGTGATTTTTACATGGGGTAATGTATCAGGTATTGACCGAGAAAAAGGACTTGTTGTTATTAAGCCAAGTGGAGTTAGTTATGACGATATGAAAGCTTCTGATATGGTAGTAGTAGATTTGAATACAGGAGAAGTTGTGGAAGGTGATTTGAATCCTTCTTCTGACACACCTACTCATCTCGTATTATACCGTGCTTTTCCTAACATTCAGGGAGTTGTTCATACACACTCTACATACGCTACCGCATTCGCTCAGGCTGGTAAAGACATTCCTAATATAGGAACAACACACGCAGATTATTTTTATAAAGAAATACCATGCACACGTGATATGACTAAGGCTGAAGTAGAAGGTGCATACGAATTAGAAACAGGAAATGTAATTGTTGATGAGTTTTTGAATATCAGGAAAATCAATCCAGATCACACTCCTGCTGTCCTTGTTAAGAACCATGGTCCTTTCTCTTGGGGTACATCTCCGGACAATGCTGTATATAATGCTAAAGTTATGGAACAGTGCGCTAAGATGGCTTTTGTAGCTTACCAAGTTAATCCTGAATTGACAATGAATCCGCTGCTTATTGAAAAGCATTATATGCGCAAGCATGGACCTAATGCATACTATGGACAAAAGAAAAAATAATTTAAAAGGATAATTACATAAGATATTATTTATAAAAAGATTTATCTTTGCATATTATTGTCCAAATAATAACAAAAGAAACAACAGTTAATATAAATCTAATTAAAAAAACGAATTATTATGGCATTTGAAAATCTTGAGCTTTGGTGGGTAACTGGAGCACAGCTCCTTTATGGAGGCGAAACAGTAAAGATAGTTGACGGTCATTCTAAGGAAATGGTCGATGGTCTTAATAACGGAGGTATTATTCCTATTAAAGTAGTTTATAAGGGAACAGCTAATTCTTCAAAAGAAGTAGAAGCTGTTATGAAAGAGGCTAATAATGACAGCAAGTGTGCTGGTGTTATCACATGGATGCATACTTTCTCTCCTGCAAAGATGTGGATCAAGGGTCTTCAGGCGCTTCAGAAACCACTTCTCCATTTCCACACACAGTATAATGCGGAAATTCCTTGGAGTGAAATTGACATGGATTTCATGAACCTCAACCAGTCTGCACATGGTGACATTGAGTTCGGTCACATCTGTACTCGTATGAGAGTTCCTCGCAAGGTTGTATGCGGATATTGGAAGAATGCAGAGGCTCAGGAGAAGATTGCTGTTTGGGCACGCGTAGCTGCAGGTGTTGCTGATGCAAAGAACGTACGTTGCCTCATGTTTGGTATGAACATGAACAATGTAGCTGTTACTGATGGTGACCGTGTTGAATTTGAACAGCGTATGGGTTATCACGTTGACTACTACCCTGTTTCTTCTCTTATGGAATACTTCAAGAAGGTTACTGATGCAGAAGCAGATGCACTTGTTGAGGAATATAAGAAAGAATATACAATTAAGATTGACGAAAGCGGAGAAGAAGTATATTGGGAGAAAGTTAAGAATGCTGCTAAGGCAGAAATCGCATTGCGTCGTGTTTTGAAGGATGAAGGTGCTACTGCTTTCACTACAAACTTTGACGACCTTGGAGATGCTGACATCAATGACCCTAACTTCGTTGGATTCGACCAGATTCCAGGACTTGCTTCACAGCGTCTGATGGCTGAAGGTTACGGATTTGGTGCAGAAGGTGACTGGAAGACTGCTTGTCTATGCCGCACACTTTGGGTTATCCAGCAAGGTATGCCTATTGGTTGCTCATTCCTTGAGGATTATACTCTTAACTTTGCTGGCGACCGCAGCTCATGCTTGCAGAG
Source organism: Bacteroidaceae bacterium (assembly GCA_017466965.1). Next base: position 579 of record JAFTTD010000029.1, on the reverse strand, counting down.
CCACATGCTTGAAGTTTGTCCACTCATCGCTGTTGACAAACCTACACTTGAAGTTCACTTCCTCGGTATCGGTATCCGCAAACAGCAGACAGCTCGTCTTGTATTCACATCAAAGGTTGGACGTGGTATCAAGGCTACAGTTGTTGACCTCGGTAATCGTTTCCGCCTCATTTCACAAGAAGTTGAATGTATTGAACCAAAACCAATGCCAAACCTTCCTGTTGCTTCTGCTCTTTGGGTTCCACAGCCTACATTCGAAATCGGAGCTGGTGCATGGATTCTTGCAGGTGGTACTCATCACAGTGCATTCTCGTACGATATTACTGAAGAATACTGGGAAGATTTCGCAGAAATGGTTGGTATAGAATATGTTAAGATTAACAAAGGAACAACTATCAGCGAGTTCAAGCATACTCTTCAAATGAATTAAGTGTACTACATGTTAAATAAATCTCTCAAATAAAATATGACTGCAAAACAAACAATTGAAGCAGGTAAAGCCATTCTATGTATCGAGTTTGGCTCTACCCGTATAAAAGATGTTCTCATTTACCAAGAGAACAAACCTATAGCACAGGG
>JAFTTD010000303.1 GCA_017466965.1 Bacteroidaceae bacterium | reverse complement strand
TGAGGCGGTTATGGGGAATTTTTTGAGTGTAAAAAGAACAACACAACAAATAAAGGAAACTATTACCCCCCTTTCAACAACGATTGAATTTTATAAAAAACGGCTAGTAAATTATTTCACACATTACTTTTAATATAAAAAAATCTCTTAATCTTGAACGGAAAACTATAAATTCAAATGAGATTACTAAATATAAAGTACATAATATATATAATGTGTTTTTAGAATGTTATGTTGATTTTATGAACACACAGAATGCAATAATGAATAAAATGATTAAATTTGCACATTATTAATTATTGAGGACATGAAACATCTATTTTTATTTTTACTTTTAATTACAGTCTTTTCTTCTTGCTCTGAATCACCAGAAGAAAAAGCCAGCTTACTTTTGACAGAAGCTAGAGAAGCTACCGAATGCAATAATTTTTCAAAAGCTCGCGAACTAATAGACTCACTACGTTCTGCATATCCCAAGGCAATAAAAACTAGACGAGAAGCACTTTTATTCGTTGACAGCTTAGAGCTTTTAGCTGCAAAACATGAACTAAGAGCAACTGACAGCCTTTTAGTAATAAAATCAGCTGAGCTTGAAGCCATGAAAAAGGAATTCACTTTTGAAAAGGACGAAAAATACCAGACTGTAGGACATTACATTAGCCCTAACCAAAGCGGACAAAATGCACGTTCCTCGTCTATAAAAGCCCAAGTAAACGAAGAGGGCCTAATGGTATTAATCTCTTTACTCAAAGACAAAAAGATTTCGCATAAGTCTATTTCAATTTCTCTTCCTACAGGCGAAAGCGCAGAAACGCCTCAGTGTTTTTCACATCTCACGCATTCAATTAAGGGCTATACAGAAGAATCAAGCTATAAAATTGGCGAAGACGGAGGAGTAATACAATTTATCGTAGATATGCCAGGCACAATGACTGTCACATATAAAGGAGAAATGTCAAATTACAAAACCCAACTTTCCCCAACAGACAAGTTTGCTGTAAAACATTGCTATATCCTTTATCTAAAATTCGCCGAGGTCAAAGAACTTAAAGCAAAGCTGGAGAAGCTGTCATTAAAAGTCCGTTTCTACGAGAAGAAAATATCAATAACTAACGAGACAAAATCCTAAGACTTAAGAGAGCGCAAATCCATGGAAGTTTCACAGCATCAAAAGGACATCCCTATAGAAATGCATCCTTTAGAGCCATTTCTTCCCCCTGAATCAAAAGTATTATTTTTAGGAAGTTTTCCGCCACAAAAGAAAAGATGGTGTATGGACTTTTACTATCCAAACTTCATAAACGATCATTGGAGGATAGAAGGCGAGATTTTTTACCATGACAAGAATTTCTTTGTTGACGAGCGTAACAAAACGTTCCACAAAGACAAAATAATTGCTTTTCTCAAAGAAAAAGGCATAGCACTTTTTGATGCAGCCAAAGCTGTAAGGCGCTTACAGAACAACGCAAGCGACAAAGGTCTTGAAATCATAGAAACCACAAATGTGGATTTTTTATTAGACTCAATACCATATTGCCATGCCATAGTAACAACAGGAGAGAAAGCCACTGAAACTATTTGCAAAACATACGGAATCAAGAACATACCTAAAGTTGGTAATTATCTAAAGATACCAAACAAGCGCAACATTGAAGGAAAGGATATTATACTTTACAGACTTCCATCTTCATCTCGAGCATACCCTCTACCGTTTAACAAGAAAGTAGAAGCGTACAGAAATATGTTTAAGACCATAGAGTTATGCAATTAGACAAACACCTGTAACACAATTAGCACAAGTTTGTTTAGAGTATGCCAGACAAGGTCTTCGATAAGCAACAACACATAAAAAGCAAAAAGCGGAATCTTTATGCGACTTCCGCTTTTTGCTTTTTATATGTTTAGAAACAAACTTCACAATTATTCAGCACGAAGAGTGTAACGCTTGAAATCTGTTACAGTAAGTTCCTTGTCTGCTCCCTGCAAATACTGAGCTACAGTCATCTTGTTGTCATCAATATAAGCCTGGTTGAGAAGACAAACTTCCTTGTAATACTTGTTAAGACGACCCTGTGCGATCATCTCAATTTTCTTGTCATTAAGATTCTTACGTGCTTCTTCACCTACAGTAGCAATGATTTCGCGTGCCTGAGCACCCTGCTCTTCAGTGATATATCCTTTTGTTATGTTAGAATTGATGTGATCATCGCTATCTACATGGTTAGGATTGATGCCTGCCTTCTTGATAGCAACTTCTACAGCCTTCTTAACTTCATCTTCTTTAGTCTTTTCAATGATAGCCTTAAGCTCTGCAGCCTTTGCTTCATCAGAAATAGCAGACTCATCAAGAGCTATAGGAGCCATTGCAGCAACCTGCATTGCTACACCCTTAGCATAATCTTCAGGACAATCCTTATTGAATGCAACGAGTGCGCAAAGGAAATTCTGAGCCATGTGGTTGTAAGCAACAATCTGCTCACCTTCAACGACAGCATATCCATCAAGTTCCATCTTTTCTCCTGTAACACCACTGCGCTCTGTGATTGCATCAGCAACAGTGCCATTACCCATTGGAAGAGCTGTAACTTCCTCTATTGTCTTACATTTGTTAGCAACAGCAGCATCTATAATAGCTTTTGCAAGTGCAACGAAGTCTGCATTCTTTGCAACGAAGTCTGTTTCACACTTAAGAGCAACCATTGCACCGAAGTTACCGTCAACCTTTGCAAGGACACAACCTTCTGCAGCTTCACGATCAGAACGCTTTGCAGCAACAAGCTGACCCTTCTTGCGAAGAATTTCCATAGCTGCCTCCATATCGCCATTTGCTTCTGTAAGAGCCTTCTTACAGTCCATAAGACCAGCCTGTGTCTTTTGACGAAGAGCATTAATTTCCGCTAATGTAATAGCCATATTATTGTTTATTTATTATCGTTATTAATAATTTAAAAGTAAGAATATCGCGTGTGCGATATTCATTACTTAATAATTCTTATTCTTCTACTGCAGGTTCTGCAACTTCAGCTTCAGCTTGAGCAGTTTCCTCAGCTGGCTTCTCAGCACGTGCCTTACGAGTTCTGCGTGGCTTTGCCTCAGCAGCTTCTCCAGCAGCTTCCATATCAACCTTTTCAGCCTTACGCTCTTCAATTCCCTCAGCAATTGCTGCGCAACAAGCCTCCATAATTACCTCGATTGACTTTGTAGCGTCATCGTTAGCAGGGATTACGAAGTCGATATTGTTTGGATCTGAGTTTGTATCAACGATACCGAAAACAGGAATACCAAGACGGTTAGCCTCACGTACAGCGATATTTTCTTTCATCACGTCAACAATGAAGAGAGCTGAAGGGAGACGAGTAAGATCAGCAATAGAGCCGAGGTTCTTCTCCAACTTAGCACGCTTACGACGAATCTGAAGATTTTCACGCTTTGAAAGCTTGTCATAAGTACCATCATTGAGCATCTTGTCAATGTTAGCCATCTTCTTGATAGCCTTACGTATTGTAGGGAAGTTAGTAAGCATACCACCTGGCCAACGCTCAATAACATACGGCATGTTAACAGATGCAGCCTTCTCAGCAACTACTTCCTTAGCCTGCTTCTTAGTTGCAACAAAAAGAATTTTCTTTCCGCTCTTAGCAATCTGCTTAAGTGCTTCAGCAGCGTTTTAAACATTTGCTACAGTTTTGTGAAGGTCGATTATATGAATTCCATTACGCTCAATGAAGATATAAGGATCCATAGCTTGAGTCCACTTTCTCTTGAGGTGTCCGAAGTGACATCCTGCAGCGAGCAATGAATCAAAATTTGTTCTTGACATAGTGTCTTTTGTTTTTATTGTTTACTTTCTTTTTAGTTATTAAACCAACTTACTGGTAATTCCTTATTATGTCAACCACAAGCAGGAAGTCCTGTAAGTTTAGATGCTAAACGACATATCCGTATAATAATTGCCCGAATATTAACGCTTACTGAACTGGAATCTACGACGTGCCTTAGGCTGACCTGGCTTCTTACGTTCAACTGTACGAGCGTCGCGAGTGATAAATCCTTCAGCACGAAGAGCCTTCTTGTCTTCAGCATTGATCTTAACCAATGCACGTGCAATAGCAAGACGAAGTGCCTGTGACTGGCCTGTGTATCCACCACCATATACATTCACTTTGATGTCATACTTTTCAGCTACACCAAGAAGATTAAGCGGCTGCTTAACAACGAACTGCACAAGTTCAGATGGGAAATAATCCTTAAGTTCTCTCTTATTTATAATAATCTTACCAGTACCTTCTGTCAGATATACGCGGGCAACAGCACTTTTACGGCGACCCAATGCGTTAATTACTTCCATATATCCTTAAATTATTTTAGCAAATTAATATCAATTGTTTTAGGAGACTGAGCTTCATGCTTATGCTCTGCACCTTCATAAATATATAGATTCTTGAGAATCTGTGCTCCTAAGCGACCTTTTGGAAGCATACCCTTAACTGCATGACGAAGCATTCTTTCATAACCCTTTGGTCTCTTAACGAGTTCTGCAGGAGTAATTCTGTGCTGACCTCCTGGATAACCAGAGTATGTGATATACTCTTTATCTGTCATTTTGTTACCTGTGAGGACAATCTTGCTTGCATTGATAATGATTACATTGTC
>JAFTTD010000302.1 GCA_017466965.1 Bacteroidaceae bacterium | reverse complement strand
TTGTCATGGTTTCCCAAACTGAGGTACAGATTGGCACGGAGCAACAGGATAGGTATGGCTTCGGGGGCAATGTTCAAGGATAAGGTGTAAGATTCCAATGCCTTGATGCTTTCGCCTTTCGCCTCCATAACTTTGCCCAAGTCTGCATAGACTAATGAATTGCGGTAGTCGTTAGGGGATGTCTTCAGGGCTTCTCTGAAAAGTTTTTCAGAACTGTCCCATCTTTTCTCATTTGCTGCCTGTAGTGCTTTCTCTATAAGTTCCTCGTATTTTTTGCTGTCCTGAGCAAAACAGCTTGTTGAGAGCATGAAGAGTGTCAGTAATAAAAAGTGTCGCATGAAAAACTTGTAATGATACGGTATGATTGAGTAAAGGACTTTATAAGCAAGGATATGAAGGGCGTTAAGCAGCCTGATTGTTCCGGTCAATATCCTTGTCTGTAGCGATCTTCATCTTTGTCTTCAAGCATTGAGAGATATGATGAATATCTGCTTTCGCTAATTTCGTGGTTCTCTACAGCAGCGCGCACTGCGCATCCTGGTTCATGGGTGTGGGTGCAGTCGTTGAATCTGCAGTTTTCTGAGATTCGGAAAATTTCCTTGAAATAATGGCCTATTTCCTCGCGTTCCATATCGAATGTGCCAAACCCTTTTATTCCTGGAGTGTCAATGATGTAACCATCTTCGCCTATTGGGAACATTTCAGAGAATGTCGTAGTGTGCTTGCCTGTGTTGTAGGCGTCTGAAATTTCGCTTGTGCGAAGGTTAAGACCAGGGAAAAGACTGTTTATGAGTGTTGATTTTCCTACACCGCTGTTGCCGCTGAGCAGAGTGATTTTTCCTTTGAGTTCATCACGAAGCGCGTCAATGCCTTCGCCTGTTTCTGCTGAAACACAGAAACATTTGTATCCTATATATTCATAAAGCGAAACTATGCCTTCAAGATATTCTTTTCCGAGTTCTGAGCCATTGCCTGTATCATCGTCCGAAAAAGATCTCAGCAAATCTATTTTGTTGAATATCAATGTTACGGGTACGCGATATGCTTCTGCAGAAGCAAGAAACCGGTCAATGAAAGTGGTGGATGTCTCGGGTTGCTTGATTGTTACAATCAGAAAGCATTGGTCCAAATTAGCGGCAATGATGTGCGATTGTTTAGACAGATTGGTGGCTTTTCTGATTATGTAGTTCTTTCGGTCGTCAATGGCTGAAATGAGTGCTGTGCCATCTGGTTGTGGAATGAACTCCACTCTGTCTCCTATAGCTACGGGATTGGTGGAACGGATACCTTTGAGGCGAAAGTTTCCTTTCACTTTCGCCTCAACAGTTTCGGCAGAATCGTCCACTTTTACGGTGTACCAGCTGCCTGTATTTTTTATGACAAGTCCGTGCATATATATTCTACACAGTCATGATTTCCTTATTCTTGGCTTCAAGCATTTCTTCAAGCTTCTTCACATATTTGTCGTGAATTTTCTGTACCTTGTCTTCTGCATCCTTTTCCATGTCTTCAGGCACTCCGTTCTTCACGCTCTTCTTTAGTTTGTCAATAGCCTCGCGGCGAGCGTTACGTACGCTCACTTTCGCAGTTTCCATTTCCTTAGAACACTGCTTTGCAAGTTCCTTACGGCGCTCCTCTGTCAATGCCGGAATACCAAGACGGATTATTTCACCGTTGTTTTCTGGCATGATGCCTACAGATGAGTCAATGATAGCCTTTTCAATAACGCGAATCATGCTCTTGTCCCAAGGCTTGATAGCTATTGAGCGTGCGTCAGGAGTTGTGAGACTTGCCACGTTGCTGAGCGGAACCATGCTGCCGTATGAATCTACACGAATACCATCAAGGATGTGAACGTTAGCCTTTCCTGCTCTGATGCGGCTCAAAGCCTCCTCAAGGTGGATTGCAGCAAATTCCATGCTTTCTTCAGCCTCAGTGATGTATAATTTAATATCTTCCATAATCATTTGTTTTTATGCGTTTAACTTAATTTTGTGCGAAAATACAATTATTTCTTGATAACAGAAATAAAATGTGAATTTTTTTGCTCTCTTAACAGCCTATAACAAACGGATTCATATTGGCACGCATGGTATCAATATGAATCCGTCATGTTATATATCAGCAGACCCTGTTGTCTGTCTTGATTTCTTATGCTTCAAGAATTGTGCATCCTTCGCATGGCTTGAGCTGTTTGAAGAAGTCGTTGCCCTTGTCGTCAACAAGAATAAATGCAGGGAAATCTTCAACTTCAATCTTCCAGATAGCTTCCATTCCGAGTTCTGGATATTCTACACATTCAATGCTCTTGATGTTGTTCTGCGCAAGGATGGCAGCTGGTCCGCCGATAGAACCAAGATAGAATCCCTTGTGGTCTTTGCATGCATTTGTAACATCAATTGAGCGATTGCCTTTTGCCAGCATTATGCGGCTGCCCCCATGATCCTGGAATTCATAAACGTATGGGTCCATGCGTCCGGCTGTTGTAGGTCCCATGCTTCCGCAAGCCATTCCTTCTGGAGTCTTAGCTGGTCCGGCATAATAGATAGGGTGATTCTTCAGATATTCAGGCATCTCTTCGCCAGCGTCAAGACGAGCCTTAATCTTAGCGTGAGCTATGTCGCGTCCTACGATGATTGTGCCATTGAGAGAAAGGCGAGTGCTTACAGGATATTGTGAAAGCTGTTCGCAAACTTCATCCATTGGACGATTCAAATCAACGCGTACAACTTCGCCTTCACCTGCATTGCGCAATTCTTCTGGTATGAGTTCGTATGGTTTGTCGTCCATCTTCTCAATCCATATACCGTCCTTGTTAATCTTGCACTTTATATTGCGGTCGGCAGAACATGAAACGCCCAGTCCGATAGGACATGATGCGCCATGACGAGGCAGACGAACCACACGCACGTCGTGAGCCATGTATTTTCCACCGAACTGCGCTCCCAAACCAATCTTATAAGCTTCCTGAAGGAGTTGCTTTTCAAGTTCAATGTCGCGGAAGGCACGACCTGTTTCGTCGCCAGTAGTAGGCAGGCTGTCATAGTAATGAGTAGATGCAAGCTTCACAGTGAGAAGGTTCTTCTCTGCAGACGTACCGCCAATAACGATAGCGATATGATATGGAGGACATGCTGCAGTACCAAGACTCTTCATCTTCTCTACAAGGAATGGAATGAGAGTGCCTGGGTTCTGGATGCGTGCCTTTGTCTCCTGATAAAGGTATGTTTTGTTGGCAGAACCACCGCCCTTAGTAACGCAAAGGAAGTGGTATTCCATGCCTTCTGTCGCCTCAATGTCAATCTGAGCAGGAAGGTTGCATTTTGTGTTCACTTCGTTATACATGTCAAGAGGCGCGTTCTGGCTATAACGGAGGTTCTCTTCTGTGTAAGTTTTGTAAACACCCTTTGAAAGAGCTTCTTCATCACAGAAACCTGTCCATACCTGCTGTCCCTTCTCGCCATGAATGATTGCTGTACCTGTGTCTTGGCACAATGGGAGCTTGCCCTTTGCTGACACTTCTGCATTGCGGAGGAATGTCAGTGCCACGTACTTGTCGTTATCGCTTGCTTCAGGGTCGCGGAGAATCTTTGCAACTTGCAAGTTGTGCGAGCGGCGAAGAAGGAAAGATACGTCACGGAATGCGGCATTTGCCATTGCTGTAAGGCCTTCTGGTTGAATCTTAAGGATAGGATGGCCTTCAAACTCGCTTACGCTTACATAATCTTTAGTAAGCAGATAGTACTCTGTATCGTCCTTGCCCAACTGGAACATAGGAGCATACTTGAATTCTGGTGCTTTTGCCATATTTACTTTAGAATTAAGAATTTTGTTCAATGTTATTTGCGCAAAGGTAACATTTTATTTTTGTTTACCAAATTCTACTTGCGAGGAAGTGAAGAGAAGTTATGTAGTTAAGGAGTTAAGTCTTTG
>JAFTTD010000028.1 GCA_017466965.1 Bacteroidaceae bacterium | reverse complement strand
CAAGCATTAGAAGCTGTGAACCAACCATGTGACACCACGATCTGAACACATTACTTGTCGTTTTTGAGGCTCCCATTGAATATGCGAGAGGAGATGTATAACAAAGAACACCTACAACGACATATCTTTCAACAGTTTCAAGCAGAAGTTTGAAGTAATTCCAGCCAAGTGCTATTTCAAGTATGACAAGGAGTAAAAGTCCTACGACCGAGACGACCGAAACAATAGTCGTGAGTCCGTTGCTAAGAGCACTTCCGACACCTGCAAAGGTAAAATCCTCAGCTGACATTGTTACATCCATCAGCGCCGTATATGGTGCTGTGGCAATATCAAGTGCAAGTGTGAAAATAGGCTTTGCATAACCGATAAGCAGTGCGAAAAGTGAGCTTCTGGCGATTAATGTCCACGGATTTTCTGCTTCCGTAATAGGTCCACCGAAAATCCTGAACAACTGCCATACTGTTACCAAGAACAAGATAGCCCATCCTGTGTACTGCATAACAGTAAAAGCTTTTTCAACGAATGGGAAGTATTCTTCCATCGCTGTCATGTCTGTGCCGAGAGCATTCAAGAATAAGCCGGATACTGCATCCATCAAATCAGTTACAATACTGCTTATCCATGTGACAATACCCTCAAATATCCAGTCAAGCAATTTTCATCACCTCCGTACTGCCTGACAAGGAGAAGGCACTAACCTGTGTAGTTTCCGCCTTCGATTAGAGGCTGTAAGTAGGCAACCACAAATCCAAGTGAGTTAAGAATTATCCAGGTGATTATAATTCGCTTTAACCAACTGGTAGCTTCATCAACAGCACGCTGATTTCGTGAAACCATTCTAACAACCAAAGCAATAGCAGCAACCGTTACCGCAACAATGGTACTGATAGCAACAATCTCGCCGTAAATATCTTTCATGATGTCTGAAAATCTTGACCAGATATCCGCAGCAGGAGCAGCCATTGTAGGATTGATAGATAAAATCATTCCTGACATTGCAGCGACCACTGACCAGTAAACAGTCTGAAGCTTATTGCTTACGCTTAACTGTCTTTTCATGCTAATAACCTCCTTCTTGAAAAATCGGCAATAAAAAATGCCACCTTCTTTAAGCTCGAAAGAGCCTTAGAAAGCGGCATTTATTGTCCGGTCCCACTTTTGGACACTACCATTATAGCACTTTTCTATTTGCTTGTCATCGGCAAAACTGTGCCAATTTTGTGCCAATTTTCTGCCATCAGAAATTATCAACCTAATCCCTCCAGTAAAGTGAGCATTTCAAGCCAGAAATCAACGTCCTTTGCCGGAGCTGACCACAAACGAATTGAAAGAATTGTAATGGCCTGCGAACGAAGTCTGTAATAATGTCTGGGCGAGATGTCAAGCCTGTAAAGAATATCCGTCAAGCTAAGATTTTCAGGAGTTATAAAGGTCTGGTATATGAGATTATATAAAATCTCTCCATTTTCAGGCTTTTTCTTGAGAACTGTAAGAGCCTCGTTAACTCTGTCAAGCAAAATACGGGATTTTCGCACACCTTCAATACGGCTTTCAAGTTTTCTGTTACCCATAGACATCTCAACGTCAATGTGGTCTATAAGCTCATCCAGATTTTCAAACGGACGGTCTAACTCTTCAGCAACATTATCAGGGAAGCATTCGAGCATCCACGCAATAGTCCTGTAATTCTTCAGGAGCATGAGGGTGTTATGATAAGTGTTTTTCTGTTTTGTCTGCCGAGCATTACGTATTCGCTCATCATCAATTCTGTGATCTCCTAAAATGCCTCTTTCGGTCAATAGGGTGATAAATGCATCGGACTGGACTCTGATGCGTTCTTCCTGTTGTTCATACAGGGATATATTGTTTTTATTTTTACTCATAATTCGATTCTCCTTTTCAGCAATTCATAATGTCCGAGGGAAAACAAGGACCTCGGATGTTATTCGCTTCAATAACTGCAGTGTAACTCTTATATATACTCTGGCAGTCATATTCACAATTCTTACAATTCTCACAATGAGAAATATACGCGCGTATTATAGGGGCTGAAAGTGCAACACGATTTTTCTGAGCTTCTTCAGATGTTTCCTGAGTGATTTTTTTGCTGTACCAAGAAACAAGTTTGTTGATATGCGCATGGTCATTCGTGTTTTTGTGTGTATTCGCACCTAATATGCGTATTCTGTCTAAAATACTCACGATTTCTGCATCTGTGGGCATTGAAACCTCTTTATTTGATGGATAAAGTTTATTATAAATGAGGCAACCATAAGAGCCGGGAAGACGATACAGAGAAAAGACATCCCCATGTTTTTTCAAAAATCTCCATACCTTTGTTTTCTCCCACCCCCAGCGTTGTCCCAAGGTTTCCAAAGTCAGTATGGCACCGTATTTCTCATACTGAACTGTCGGTGCCAAAAAAGAAAACGCATTGTTTGGATCTTCAAATACCGTGTGGCACCACAAATCCAACCATGCGTCTGATTCTTCAAATATATAATTTTCTTTTGCAAGTCTTTCTGTTATATTGCGGGGAAGGCAGAGGAAGCCATATCCTTGAGTGGTATATACATTTCCATCCATACATTCTGCACCTGAGCATTTCACAACCCAATCGCAAATCCTATATGTAAGCTTTTTGGTCTTCTCATCAAGTGTGTATGTGATATACCCAAGTTTCGATAGCATATTAAGCGATTTTAGGGCTTCTGAGCGATTTTTAGCACCAAGGATACTCTTTATACCAACAATGCCTCCAGACCATTCTCCCGCGTTTACAGCGTTGATATGACCACAATATTCGGCTTGTCCCTTACGGAATGCTGCACGAGATGCAAGTCTTGCCCATGAGCGCATTAACCCCTTGCCCTGGGGAAGGTGAGAGCGATGTAGCTTCACCCAATCATATTTCATTAAGCATTTCATGTGGGACCTCCTATTTTTATAAAAAAACAGACCGTCTTGTTTGACGATCTGCTCAGTTTTCGTTTTATAGAATTTCTTTAATCAAGTTATCACGTTTTATATGAATATCTGATTTCCGCACTATATTTCTATAGTGGTCAGATAGAAGAAACAAAATCAAATCTTCCTTTGCAACGTAAAATTTCTCTTTACGTCTTACACCAACAAGCAATCCGCTAATAATCCATCTGCGGATAGCTTCTTTTCCGTAACCTATTACCTTACTTACTTCAGTTGACTGCAGCATGTCCGGTAAATTTTCAAACTCTCGTATGTAGAAGAGTTTTATTTTCTCTAAATCAGATTCCTGACATTCAGTAATCGAACACTTATCCTTAGCATATCTTAAAATGTCTTTGACTGCGATGTCATAATAATGTACCAAGTATTCTCTTCGTGGTCCTTGTGCCCGTGCATATCTTTTTGTATATGCTACAGCGCCGGATTTCAACGCTTTCGCTGCTGTTCGTGGACATATACCACACATTTCACAAAATTCATCTTTTCTAACAAATTCGGGGTATTTTTTTGAATTTTCAACTATTTTAGCGTAGGAATACACAAAATTACACCTTCTTTTAAGGAATTTAGGTCAATATAAGGTGTATTTGCTATGTATAATGCTTTTGTTCTCTCCGAGTTCTCTCCGTTCTCCCAAATGCTTATCAAATTTCAATTTTTCAAAAAACCGCCAAGCCGTATGGTTTTCAAGTTCCAAAAGCCGTAAAACCCAGTAAAATCAAGGCTTTCAGCACTGCCTGAATTACTCATACTTACACATAGAGTAACATCAAAGGACTTAAATGCAAATAACTCGAAATCAGTTTGTCGGTAATTCCGGCACGTGGGTTCGAATCCCACCTTCTCCGCCAAAAAGCGTAATGATTTTACTGTCATCACGCTTTTTATTATTTTAGACTAT
>JAFTTD010000301.1 GCA_017466965.1 Bacteroidaceae bacterium | reverse complement strand
TAGACAGCTATTTCCTTGACAAGTACAAGGATGTGAAGATTCTTGATGACGCTACAATCAATACTGAAAGTCCTGCATGGGCTGTTGACCGCCTTAGCATCCTCGCTCTTAAGATATACCACATGAAGGAGCAGGCAAGCCGTGAAGACGCTTCAGCTGAACACATCGCTAAATGCACTGAAAAGCTTAACGTTCTTCTTGAACAGCAGAAGGACCTTTCGTCTGCTATCGACCAGCTCATTGCTGACATTGAGGCTGGAAGAAAGTATATGAAGGTGTATAAGCAGATGAAGATGTATAACGACCCAAGTACAAACCCAATTCTTTATAAGAAATAAATTCATGCGTCTGCTTGTAATGCGTTTCTCCGCCATGGGCGACGTGGCAATGACCGTGCCCGTCATCCATTCGTTGGCAAGTCAGCATCCCGAAATTGAAGTGACGGTGCTGACCCAGAAACGTTTCGTGCCTTTTTTCAGCTGGATGCCGGATAACGTCAGGATAATGGGCGTGGACCTTGCCGACTATAAAGGAGTGTTGGGACTGAACCATTTGTATTCAGAGCTTCATCATGAGCACTTCGAAGCTGTGGCTGACCTTCACGATGTGCTTCGTACAAAGTTCCTGAGAATGTGTTTCCGCATCGGCAGAGTGCCTGTTGCAATTATAGACAAGGGCAGACATGACAAGCATGCACTTATAGGCAATGCTTCTGTTATGGATGCTCTGAAGCCTATGACTGAACGATATTGTGAAGTGTTCCGCCATCTCGGCATTGAAGTGAATCCGGATGCATATAATAAGCCGTCGTTTGACGATAGTGAGAGCTTTGAGTGTGTTGACAAAATAGCAGGCACTAAAGACGATGGCGACACATGGATTGGCATAGCGCCATTTGCGGCACATCCGAACAAGATTTATCCTTTAGACAGGATGAGGCAAGTGGCTGAAGCGCTTGCAGAAAAAGGCATGAAGGTATTCCTCTTCGGTGCAGGCAAATATGAAAGCGACACGCTTAGGGCTTGGGAAAAGGAGAACATCATATCAGTGTGTGGCAAAATGGGCGGACTCAGAAACGAGATGCTGCTGATGAGCAAGCTTAATCTTATGGTTTCTATGGATTCGGCAAATATGCATATTGCTGCAATGATGGGTACTCCAACGCTGAGCATCTGGGGCGCGACTCACCCAAAGGCTGGTTTCAAGGGATGGAAGCAAACGGACGAAAGCATTGTTGATGTTGATCTGCCATGCCGCCCATGCTCTATATATGGGAACAAACCTTGCAAATTTGGTGACCTGCGCTGCATGACAAGCATTAGTGTTGATACAATAGTAGAGAAAATAGAGGCAGGGATGAAGAGGAAAAAGGACGTGTTTTAGTTTGTAAGTTCTTAAGTTCTTTATCTTAAAGAACGATTTTTAGGAGTTCAGAAGTTCAGGAGTTCGGTAGTTCAGACGAATCTATGGGGTGTTTACTTTCCTATGCTATCGTCCCCTTTTAACTCCTTTTTTTAACTTCTTACTTTAACTCCTTAACTTCTTAACTCCTCTAACTCCTTAACTCCTTAACTCCTTAACTCCTCTAATTCCTTAACTCCTTAATTCCTAACAACCATCTCCTAAAATAATCACTATGGCATACAGATTTTTCTTTTCTTTATTTTGGATATTATCTTTGATTCCTTTAAGGGGACTGTATTGTATCTCTGATTTGATTTATCCTATTGCAAGGAGACGTTATCGCACTAAGATAGTGAGAGACAATCTTCAGAAGTCCTTCCCTGAAAAGTCGGAAGAGGAACTGAAGCAAATAGAAAAGGATTATTATCGTCTGCTCTGTGACTACATAGCTGAAAACCTTAAACTGTTCTCCATGTCGAAAAAGGAGATGATGCGCAGAATGACTTTCAGTGGTCTGGAGCATATAAAGAAAGGGTTTGACGAAGGAAAAGATTATATGTTCGCTTATCTCGGTCATTTCGGCAACTGGGAATGGATTGCGTCATTGCAGTATTGGATGCCGTATGCTCATTGCTCGCAAATTTACCATCCGCTGTATAACAAAGTTGCAGACAAGATTTTCCTTCGCCTGCGTGAACAGTATGGCGGAGAATGTATCCCGATGAAGAAGACGCTCAGAAGAATACTTGAACTTCACAAGAATGGTGAGAAAGTTGTAGTTGGATTCATCAGCGACCAGCTTCCTAAATGGAACAGTATCCATCATTTCAGTCCGTTTCTGAACAGAGAAACAGCAGTGTTCACCGGTACTGGACAGATTGCGAAGAAACTTGGCGCAATGGTGTATTATGCTAAGGTGACACGTCCTAAAAGAGGCTATTATCATTGCGAGTTTATTCCTGTCACTGACAATCCTAAAGGATATGAGGATTTCGCCCTTACCGACATCTATATGAAAATGCTTGAAGAGGACATCAAGCGTACTCCATACCTGTGGCTATGGACGCATAAACGTTGGCGCAGAACAAAGGAACAATGGCTGAAACGTCAGGCGGAAGGGGCTAATTGAGTTTTTGAGTTCTCTATTTAAAGAACGGTTTTTAGAAGTTCAGGAGTACTGGAGCTCAGGAGTTCAGAAGTTCAGGAGTTCGGTAGTTCAGACGATACCATTGGGTGGCATTGCCTACCTTATAACCTTAATTTAAGTTTGTAAGTTTTTGAGTTCTTAAGTTTTTAAGTTTTCTATTTTAAAGAACGATTTTTAGGAGTTTAGGAGTTCAGGAGTACTGGAACTCAGGAGTTCAGAAGTTCAGAAGTTCGGTAGTTCAGACGAATCTATGGGGTGTTTACTTTCCTATGCTATCGCCCCCTTTTAACTCCTTTTTTAACTTCTTACTTTAACTCCTTACCTCCTTAACTTCTTAACTCCTTAACTCATTAACTTCTTAACTCCTTAATACTCTACTCCTTACCTCCTTACCTCAAATACTTTCAAGGCGTTTCATGAGTGAGTCGCAAACAGTCCTGAATGCTTCTTTGTTGTCATTGCTGATAGGCTTTTTCGGCTGCGACTTGATGGTGAGCGGATTGATAGGCTTGCCGTTCTCATATACACGGAAATCAAGGTGAGGCCCAGTAGAAAGTCCAGTTGAACCTACATATCCAATAACTTCTTTTTGCGCTACCATGTCGCCAACCTTTAGGCCTTTGGCAAAACGGGACAGGTGCATGTAAGTTGTAGTGTAAGTGCTGTTGTGGCGAATCTTCACATAATTTCCTCCACCGTTTGCCTGGTATCCTCTTGCTATGACCTTGCCGCTACCGATGGCATAGACCGGTGTGCCCACAGGAGCTGCATAGTCAACACCGTGATGGGCACGGTAGCGTTTTAGGACGGGATGATAGCGGCTGTTCGTGAAGCGTGATGAAATGCGGTAGAAGTCGAGCGGAGCTTTGAGGAATGCTCCTTCAAGACTGTTTCCTTTTTCGTTATAATATAGTTCTTCTCCTTCCTGGACAAACGGAATGGCGTAGAACATGCTGTCGGAAGCACAGAACGAAGCTGCCAGAATGCGGAAATTGTTGAGCGGCTCTCCCTCTACATATTCCTGTTCGTAGATAAGGCGGAAGGCATCACCTTTCTGTATTCCGAAAAAGTCGATAGTCCATCCGAAAATGTGTGACAGCATCACAGCAAGTTGAGGTGAGGCGGAATTGTCTGCCATGGCATTCCATAATGAAGATTCAACGCTGCCTTTTACGGTCTGCTCCCTCCATTCAGATGGAAGAACGCCTCGTGACACGCTGTCTGTTATTAGGTTGAACACAACATATTCCTTTTCGCTCTCTTCATATACGAAATAGTGTGGAGTATTGGTGCTGTCCTTGTCTGAAAGCAGCGCTCCAGTATGTCCGGCGCGCACTTTGCGAACGTCAAAAACGGAATCAGGACATTGGGTGAGGTTATATACCTTCTGTGCTGACATGCCATAGCTATGAAAGACTTCAGCAAGAGTCTGTCCCTGGCGTATGGTGCTGTATGTGACGTTGAAGTCTTCAATCGGAAGACCGTATTTATATATGATGTCTTCTTCTATTGCGGCAATGGTGTCCGCAATCTCAGCATTGTCAGCCTTATATTCCCTGTTGGTGTTTATATGCATAATACCCCAAACTATGAGTGCCGCAACCATGGCAAACGCCAAGAAAATAAGTGCTTTGTTAGTTGTTGACTGATTCTTCATGATATTCTTCCTTCTCTTTTTACCCATAATATGTTTTTGCTGTAATTTGGTTTGTTTTAGTGTCTCCTTATAGGATAGTCCATATATACCAAAACCCATGGTTGATGGGATTTAAGGACTTTCTGTACTATTGGTATATTCCTATTCCAGAATTTATCCAAAACTAACTTTGAAATATCAAGCAAAGGTATGGAAAATAGCTGATATTTTCAAATTAAAAACAAGAAGTTAACATGTTTAATTTTTGTTGAGAGCTTGAAAGTTGAAGCTATATGTTTTGAAATATCAAGCTTCATAGTTCAAAGGCTTATTCACTCAACGTACATTAAATATGACTTAAAAAAGACTTAAGCCTATTTTGTTGATTATTTTTGTTCCATTTGTCTAACTTGTAATAGTCGTTATGAGAAATAGTTTTGTTTGGTAGGTCGTTGATAAATTCTGCCATCATATCTGCAGGATAGAACAATGAAGTATCTGTAAAGTCTTCAAAATTATTCATTTCTATCGGGCACAGCATAATCTTTTTGTATGCTATAGCTAAATTGTATGTACCTGAAATTTTTTCAGTAACATATTTATTGTATATTGGAATGTGAGGATGTATCAATGGCATGATGTAGTCGCATTCTTGTATGTAAGAATAAAATACATCATTAGGAATGAATTTGTCAAAGAAAATGAAGTTGTCTGTCATGCCGCAGTCATTGACATGTTTAAAAATCTTATTTCCATCTTCCTTGTTCTTGTTACCGAGAATTATGAATTTGATGTTTGGTGCATAGCGTGTGCCTGGCTTAAAGAGGGAAAAATAATCGCGTCGCTTTATAGATACTGCACCTGGTATTACAATCCAGATTTCTCCGACTTTTTTGTTATGTATATTCTTTAATGGTAATTCGGGATAAATGATAGGATATATAGAAATTGTAGGTATGTTGCAGAATTCTTTGTATTTCTTAGTAAGGATGTCGTTAAGTAATACATAACCATCCATACGTCTTGTGATTATTTTTTGTCCTATGCTGTTTTTTAACTTTATTATGTTGTGCAGCGTTCCTATTGTTTTTATTCTTTTCGGAATTGGCAGAATGAAAAATTTCCATTGGACACTGCCTTGTGCTGAGTTGAAATAGAGATGGGTATATCCCTCTTTTATTATGTCATGGTATAGTTTAAGTGTAGAAATAAAACCTTTTATTCCTTTTTTGAATGGATAATAAATAATCTTGTCAGAAACATCATTGAGTGAATCTCCTACTTTTTTAGCCAAGTCTTCATTTAATGCTAATGTGACATTTGTTCCTTCTGATTTCATCAATGAGCAAATGGTATATAAACATTCATCATGCCATGAAGAAAATTCAATTATCATTATCTTAAGCATAAGCTGTGTGGATTGGATTTTACTAATTACTTGAGTCGTTTCAACATCCAAATTATTTTTCTTTTCCTTTCAAAAGAAGAAAGATAGCCTAATACGGCATTGACGGAATCGTCTATAGGCCATTTTCTCAATTCTGCATACTTGCTGACGATGTTTTTTATTAATGATCTCTTGTGAGAAATTCGCATCATATTTTTATAACATAGTTTCTTGCTTGGATTGTTGATGAAATGTGAACGATTGGTGTCTATAATTGAAAAATTATACTGATTGTTTCCTTCAAGTGAATATAAAATGTTAGATAGATTCAGGTCACCATGCAGAAAGCCTTTTTCATGCATGCTGACAATGAAACCTGCAAGTGCGTCCGTTAGATGCTGGGATTCTGGCTTTTCAGATTCTATATCTTTGCATGAAGGTCTGTTGTCTGTAGTAGATACAAAATATCCTTGCTTAAAGAATCCGTTTTTATAGATTTCCAAGAAAGCTACAGGAAAGGGAGTGGAGATTCCCATATCCAATAATTGTATTGCGTAATTATATGCACGTTTGGCTTTTGATGGACGGAAAAATGAATATGATATGCGCTGAATGATATTAGGCTTTTTGTATTGCTTGACAATCAAACATTCTTCCTTTATTGTAAAACTCTTGACCACATTGCGCTTTTCATATATAATGGCACCTTCTGAAGAGAAGATTACAGGCAATGATTTTACAAAAGATTCTGTTTGTTTGTATGAAGGATGTACCTTGTATTTAATATTTATCATTAAAGTCTTTTTTGTTCAATAATTCTGCAAAAATGAGGAGTTATACAATTGTAGCAAATTATGGTTTCTCTGAAAAAAGAATCATTATGTTTTTATTTATTGCATAGAAGCTCTTTGTATATCTGCAAATATGATGCGATATGCTTCTCGTATGAGAAAGAAAATGCGTATTGGCGAATTTCTTCAATCTTGCTCTTGTTTTCATAAAATCCAGGTAGATTCTTACGTATAGAATCTACCATAGTCCTTGTGTTCAGGTTTTCCCATACAAATGCCTTGTCTGAGCATATTTCTGGCAGGCATGTGAAATTGGATGCAAATACGGCTTTGCCGAACTGCATAGCCTCAATGACTGGCAACCCGAACCCTTCACCTTGGCTTGGGAAAAGAAAAGCTTGACAATTGCGGTAGAGCCATACTTTCTCTTCCTGGCTTATTTTTCCTGTCAGAAAAACGTTTTTAAGCCCTTTCCCTGAAATATTTTCTCTGATAGTGTTTGCCCATTTGAAATGATCGTCGCCACAAATGTAAAGATCTGTGTCTGGGAACTCCCTCATTACGTCAAGTAGCAAATGGAAGTTTTTCTTTTTGCGTATCTGTCCTATAGTAAAGAAGAAAGGACGTCCTGTAGCAAAGGTAGGCTTACTTTCAGCATTTTGGTCAATACGTTCCACTCCATTGTATATGACACGTACATCTTTACCATGAAGATTAAGGTGCGTCTTTACTTGTTTTGCAACGTAATGAGATATGGTTACTATGACATCGGCTCTGTTTACTTTTTTTTGAAGGCGGAATAAATGTTTCAATTGGCTAAGTTTACCTTTTTCTGTAAGAAAATTAAGGTCGTGAATAGTAAGCATGTATTTTGTGCTTCTATTCAAGCGCTTCAATTTCTGCTGTTGGTTAACAGAATGCCATAAGTCAACCTTTGGCAAGGTGCATGGGAAATACTTGTTGAGTTTAGGACGGACATTTACACATTCAATGTCTTTATATTGGGCGTTAGAATCCTTTGGCATGAGGTAAACAAATTGTACACCATTAATTTTTGCATCAGCAAATCTTTGGGCGTAATTTTTTGCTATCTGACCAAAGCCACATGTCTGATTCCTAATGTCCTGCAAATCAATAAGCACTCTTTTCTTTTCCATACTTTTATTATTTCTTGATTTTGTGAATTTATGCCCGTCCGATTTTGTTGTTACTTCGCCTTTAAACAATACTTGTCCAGCATGCCTTTTAATCCTTTCCAGACATCATCAACTGTAATTAGATTCATGCGCTCCGTATATGTCATTTTGCGGACTTTCTGTTCTTCAAGCGAAACTGTATCGTCAGGGCTGATGCCTGCAAAACGTTCTCCCTCATCATGTAGCCAAATCGTTTTGCTGATGTTTGGAGGGAATATCGCATACGAAGGAACATCTAACGACTGTGCCATGTGTCGCGGCCCACCTTCATTGCCAAAGAAGAAATCACAGTTAGACAACAATGCGCATAAATCAGGAAGAGATTTTGCTTCAATATTAGTGAATATGTGCGGATCGTTATTAAGTTCTGCCTGATAGCGCATAGCCATCTCTCGCTCCTTGCCTGCGAAATTAAATATTATTTGTGCGTCTGAATGCTCTATTATACGGCGTAGAATCTCTTTCATCCTGTCCATTGGCCACACTTTGTATTCCAATCTGGCTGTAACTGTTGCCATGATGACAGGGCGATTAAAGTCTATGCCTTCCGACTCCATATATTTACGAAACGTCTGTTTATGACTATTCTCAACATAAAGCGGAAACTCTCTTGACTTCTGTAATATTGCTATTTCAGCCAAAGGATTCATCAGCATTAAATTCTGTTCGATTCTGCTTCCTGTACCCTTCGCATGATTATCTACACGATGTGATAAAATTCCCCAACCATATTTTTTTCGGATTCCAATCCTGAAAGGAGTACGCAACGAAAGCAAAGAGAAGAACAGAGTCTTAACAGTAGTTCGCATGTCAATTATTATGTCATAACGAGTAGAGTGGACTGTCTTCCATACTTTAGCCAGATATTTCGTGATGCTTTTATTGTCTTCATCGTCAAAGATTATGCAATTGTCAACATCAGGATGATTTTCATAAAGCGTATGAATCCCCTTGTTGATAACAAGGTCTATTTTTGCATTAGGAAACGTCTGACGCAAACTATGGCATAGGCACATAGACAGTACAGAGTCGCCAACACGACGAAATCTTATGACTAAGATATGTTTTACATCATTTGAGTTCATAATAACGAGAACAGTTTTTTAATACTCTTTATCTCTTGCCGTAGAGAATTGGGTTTGTACTTGGGTCGTTATACATCTTCATCTGCTTATACACCTTCATATACTTTCTTCCAGCCTCAATGTCAGCAATGAGCTGGTCGATAGCAGACGAAAGGTCCTTTTGCTGTTCAAGAAGAACGTTAAGCTTTTCAGTGCATTTAGCGATATGTTCAGCTGATGCGTCTTCACGGCTTGCCTGCTCCTTCATGTGGTAGATCTTAAGAGCGAGGATGCTAAGGCGGTCAACAGCCCATGCAGGACTTTCAGTATTGATTGTAGCGTCATCAAGAATCTTCACATCCTTGTACTTGTCAAGGAAATAGCTGTCTATCATCTCAACCAGGTCTGTGCGGTCCTGATTGCTCTTGTCAATGCGGCGCTTAAGCACGAGAGCCTCTGCAGGGTCAATCTGAGGGTCACGGATGATGTCCTCAAAATGCCACTGAACTGTGTCAATCCAGTTCTTGATATACAGATAATACTCTATGCTTCCCTGTTCGTAAGGATTGTTAAT
>JAFTTD010000300.1 GCA_017466965.1 Bacteroidaceae bacterium | reverse complement strand
TTATGCACTCTTCTCTGTATTCCAGTCAGAAACAGCAAAGGGCAAAGGCATTGCAGGTTTCGTAGCTCTCGCAGCAGTACGTGCATTGGCATACAAATATACATTGATTCCAGAAACAACAGCTGTTGATGCTCCTATTTCCAACAGTTCAACCCATTCTATGTAGTAGCCCTCACACCAGTTTCAATGGCAATATTCGGTTCACTTGCACGTAAAGGCAAAGAACCTTCAGCACCTCGCAAAATCGGTATCGGTATGCTCATTGCAGCCATTGCATACGTAATCATGATATATGTATCATTGAATCTTGCAGCTCCTACAGCACAGACAGCTGGCATCAATGCTGGTGAAGACGTTATGCGTGTATCTCCAAACTGGCTTGTATCTACTTACCTCGTACTCACATTCGCTGAATTGCTTCTTTCTCCAATGGGTATCTCATTTGTCAGCAAGGTAGCGCCTCCTAAGTACAAAGGTATGATGATGGGTGGATGGTTCGTAGCAACTGCCATCGGTAACTACGGAACAAAGCTCGGTTCTGAACTTTGGGGCGATCTCCCACTTTGGGCTGTTTGGGCTGCATTCGCAGTTCTCTGTCTCCTCTCAGCTATCTTCATCTTCGCAATACTCAAGAAGCTTGAAAAAGTTGCATAACAAACTATTAACTCTTCTGAAGTCATATAAATACTGATTCAGAATATATAACCAACAACAAGAGGATGTGTCATAATTTTTGGCGCATCCTCTTGTTGTTTCATAAGTGCAGTTGTTATAAAGTATGATTGTCTTACACAGCATCTTTGTGAGCAACATTATGGACTCATCATACTGAACAAACAATATAAGCGTAATACACTGGCAGAATATAAGGATATGGTTAGCATTTATATAATATCTGAAGTATATCCAGAATGTATAACCATAAAAAAGGCCCTTCCACATTCATTAATGCAGAAGGGCACTGATAAATCTATTTTATCAAACAGGAAGTTTATTGAACCATATACCGCTTAAAACAAATCAGTATAAACACAGGTCAATAATACTGTATTGACAAGTCAATAATTAAGCTTCAACAAGTTAGTAATAATGCATCAACAACTCAATAATTAAGCTTCGACAAGTTAGTAATTATGCATCAACAAGTCTGTAAATCTGTTATTGACAAGTCAATAATTCACTGTCTGATCATTTAATCTGCCACAAGTTAAATTCGTCGAAAGAAACCCATGACTTGTTATTTGAATAAGTGGTCTGATAAAGACCTACCTTGAGCTTCTTGCCTTTCATTTGCGGAGCGTTAATAGGTGCGCCTGGCATATCTGTCCATGACTTTCCGTCCTTGCTTGTACGAACATAGAAAACGTCTCCTATTCTCTCTATTTGCAGATATGGGTCATAGTTCCAACCATTAGAACGTGGGTATTGAGGTCTGCCTCTGTTTACGTAAGTCAGCATATTTCCACAGTTATAATTAGGGAACACACCGAGATGTATAATCTCCTGACCTCTATTCCCATTTTCGTTCAGCACAATAATTCCACCTTCATTGTAGGCAGGAGTGTTTCTGCGTGCCTGGCCGTCAAGTTCTGTAACCTTTGCCTGAATCAGGAAGTCACCTTCTACTTCCTTATAAAGAATAACACCATTTTCAGATTTCCTTGCTGTCAGGTTAGTATTAGCAGAAGTAAGCGTAATCACTCCGTCAGCTGCCTTTGCTGATATCTGACATTCAGGAGCAGGATTTGCAAAAATACCATCCCATCCACCATAGTTCTTTACATAGTCAGCATCTTTGTCTGCATTGTCAGCGAAGTGTGTGAAGAGTTTTTCATCAACAGTCACTTCTGCAGTCAGAGTCTTAGAGAATGTTCCGCTGTCGTCTGTAACATTCACATAACACTTCTGTGACTTCTTTCCATCTGTTGATATTATAATAGAAGAAGTATTTGAAGGTTCATTAAATGCGCTGAAATCCTTAGCCTTAATATCGGAAGTTACACCATACTTATATGAAAGAAGTCCAGACTCCATTCTGTTGCCTTCACCATCCACCACAGTCAGACTTACAAGGTTAGGTGTCAATGCACGAACATTAAGAGACAATTCGCCATCAAACTTCATTACATCCTTAGTGTCTGATACTTCAGCAAATGAAGCTTTAACATCTTCTTCGGTAAATGCTTTGTCGAAGAACTGAAGAGAGTGGATATAACCGCTGAACTTGTTTCCACCGTCCATAGATGCTCCGAGAGTAATGTTTCCTTCAGGACGAATCATCAGGAACATGTTCTTTTCAAGAATCATCTTACCGTTGAGATAAACACGTTCATTATATCCGTCGAAAGTTACAACCCAGTGCTGCCATTCGCCTTCACCTGCAAGACATTCGCGTGGAGCGCCTGAGTTTTCAAATGAAGCGTTGTGTGCAACAAGTCCATTGCTTCTGTCCCTACCCTGACGGAATTCAATAGTCGCCAAGTCATTTCTGCGTTCTGTAAATTCAGCTACAGTTTCAATTGTTCCCACCTGCGGATTAAGAGTCCATGCTGTTACAGTATAAGGAGCATTATATGTCATAGTCTTAGGCAGAGTGAAGTCGCTCTTCAAAGACTGCTGTCCATTGAAATAGAATGCATATTTACCTTTCTTAACTTCAACAACAACCTTGCTGTTGCCCTTGAACGAACCACCCTGACGGTTCTTTATTTCGCTTATGCTGATAGCCTTGCCTGTAGCATAATCGTCAGCGTTGATGTCAACTATTTTGTTTCCTTTGGCAGCGGTCTTTTCATGCTCTGTCTGCTCTATGTCCTTCTTGTGAATTGAAGGATAACCAGCGAGAAGAGCCTGCTCGTCAATTTCTATTTCAGGAAGAAGTTTCATCGGATTCTTCTTCTTTGTAGCATTATACACTTTAACATTCCATATTGCAGGGAAATGTCCGTTCTTCTGAGTATCAGTAACTGTAATACGGATGTATCTTGCCTTGCATTCACCCTGGTCTATCATTGGTGAACCCTGATAAACATTATCTGTCTTGTCTGAATACAATGTCCATGTGTTTCCGTCAGTTGAAGTTTCTATCTTATACTGATAGAAGAAAGTTGTATATTCAAACTGTGTCCATACTTGGTTGAACTTCTTTTCCTCTCCGAGGTCAATAGTTATCCATTCATTTCCATGACAGTTCTTTGCTCTCCACAGAGTAGCATTGTTGTCATCTGTTGCATATTCAGGCTTGAACCACTCGTCATAGTATGAAGAAGCAGTTACCTTAGCGCCGTATGCCAGGTTCTCAATATAGTTCTTCTTTGCCTGCTTAACAAAAGACTCAGGAATAAGACCGTTGTGAGTTGGATTAATCTTCTTGATGTCACCGTTCTCATCAAACTCGACTTTGTCAATACAAATCTGGCGATGGAATCCGTG
The DNA here is from genome assembly GCA_017466965.1 of Bacteroidaceae bacterium. The sequence continues at coordinate 1,997 of JAFTTD010000300.1, read as the reverse complement.
TATTGAATGCGGATTGTTATGTCTGTGATATACAATATAATAGTCATCACCATCAATCAGCATTGAATGATGTCCAGGTCCATGAATTGTTCCATCTGCATTTGTTTCAAGAATGCATCCTTTATATTCGTATGGTCCCATAGGTCCGGTCTTGCTTATGGCATACTGCACTCTGTAAGTGTGGTCGTGGCAAGAACCTGATGAATAAGTGAAATAATAAATGCCATCCTTCTTGAAAACGAAAGGAGCTTCAAAGAAATCTTTTATCTCTGTATTGAGAATTAGTTTCTTGTCTGTAAACGACTTACCATCTGCAGAAAGTTTGGCTACACCGCATCCGAAATTCTCATAAATGCCCCATGTTCCGAAATACAAGTATTCAGAACCATCATCATCAACAAAGAGCTGAGGGTCGAGCGTAATAGCATTGTGAACAAATCTGTCGTGTACGAGAATTGCATCTGGAGCTCCAAGTCTGTTTTTCCAAGGGCCTGTAGGCTTGTCACTTTCACCCACATAGATAACGCATGGAGTGCAATAATAGTAACGATATGAGCCATCAGGCTGCTGAACAACGTCTGGTGCCCAAACTACTTCTGTAGTAGGCCAGTTCATAGTCACGTTTCTCCAGTTGACAAAATCCTTTGACATCCATACCTGTGCCGGTCCATAACCGTTACCAGTACCGTCTGTAGTAGCATAGATGTAATAAGTGTCACCAAATTTTTTGATTGTAGGGTCAGCAAAATACCCTGGCAAAAGCGGATTACCTGCTCCTGGAGTATTCCATTCCGCTGGTAACGACTGAGCTTTTGTTGCAGTTGTAACTGATAGCATCAGCAACACACTTGCGGCTTTCAAAAGTTTTCTTTTCATTTTGTATTATTTTAGTGTTTTGTTATATGTTCATGCCTTCATAAGAAAAACGAGTCAAGAACAAGTTCATTTCAGCGCTTTCAGATGCTTTTTATATAATTCAGTAAGCTGCTGAATTGGGTTCTCTTCATAGGTTGTCTCCAGTGCGGCTTTAGCAGCAACAACCTTTTTGCTCTTAGCAGCCTTAGGATTGTCTTTCTCCAGCTGTTGTATTCTCAGTTTCAGCTCCGACCAGATTTCCAAAAGATTATACTCATCTTCAGTAACAGTCATGAAAGAACCGTGCTGTGGCTGAACATCACCCTCTATAGGAGTTCCTTTGCTTATATTCTCAAGTACAGCGTCAGCGCCGCATATTTTATAAACCTTTCCTCCTGAATATCGTATGTATCCGATATTCCAGTTGTTTTCATTTATCAATCGGAATGCGCTCGGTCCTTCCACATTCTCCTTACCTTCATTAGTGATATGAAGAACATCCTTCCATTGTCCGCTGCCGAGCTTGTCGAACACCGCTTTGTATATGCCACGTTCATATCCGCTCACTCCTTCTCTCTTGAAGAAAATATGATACATACGGTCACAATCGTTCCAGTCTATGTGGCAGTCAATCAAGGCTATTCCTCTGTCATGGAAAAGCTTTGGCTTAGTGAGAGTCGTGAAATCTTTGTCTGCGTATGAATAGTACATTCTGTCATGATCATCTCCAGGGTTAGTACTCAACATTGAATAATAAATGAAATATCCCCCTTTACCGTTGTCATAATCCTTGTCCCATATTATCTGTGGAGCCCACACTCTGTTAATAAGGCTGTAATCCTTGAAAACATCCTTGCTTTCAGGGTCTGAAAATATCTCATTGCCCTTTCTGAAATCAAACGACACTGAAGTCCAGTGAATAAGGTCATTAGACTTGAGCAAATCTATACCGTGGTTAAACCATGAGCGACTTTTTCTGTTGCTCATGTCTGTTGTAACCATAAGATAGCCCTTGCCGTCGTATGCTCTTGTTATGAACGCATCTCTGACACCGCCCTCTATCTTCGCTATCTTTTCAGCATCATAAACAGGCTGGTTGTTCATAAGAGGATGAAACTTCACACCCTTGTCTTCCTTCGTAC
>JAFTTD010000299.1 GCA_017466965.1 Bacteroidaceae bacterium | reverse complement strand
TGCTGCATAGATATTAAGTTCCTTGTCTATAATGACTCTTGAAGTTGCTTTAACTGTAGTTTGCTTCTTGCCTTGTGGCAAAAGCACCTTGATGGCATTAGGCGAGAGCATAGTGCTTGTTATCATGAAAAATATGAGTAACAAGAATACTATGTCTGTCATTGATGACATGTTGAACGTAGGCGTAACTTTTGTTCTTCTATGAAGTGCCATATAAGGTTTGTTTTTTTATTTGTTGATGTATGACAGAATATTATTCATTGAGCATATCCATGAATGTAAGAGTTTTCCTCTCTAATTCGTTTACAACACCATCAACCTTTGCTACGAGGTAATTATATGCGAACAATGCAATGATTCCGACAACTAGACCTCCTACGGTTGTTACCATGGCCTGATATATACCGCTTGACAAAAGGCTGATGTCTATGTTGCCACCAGCATTTGACATCTGCCAGAAAGCCTCTACCATTCCAATCACAGTCCCTAAGAATCCTATCATTGGAGCTCCTCCAGATATTGTTGCCAATACGTGCAGACGTTTCTCAAGTACCGCAACCTCTAAGTTTCCTGTGTTTTCTATGGCTGATTGAATCTCTGACGCAGTGTGTCCCATTCGGCTGATTCCGCGTTCAATGATTCTGGCACCAGGGGTGTTTGTTACTCTGCAATAATTTATTGCAGATTTAACATCTCCACTCTTTATGTAATCTCTTATTCTTGCCATGAACAGTGGATCGTCTTTTGCTGCATTGCGTATTGCTATGAATCGTTCAGTGAAGATATATATGGCAATTATAGACAGAGCGGCAAGTACGAGCATTATCCAACCGCCCTTTTCTGCCAATTCGAGTATGCTGAGTTCTTTCATTTCAGACATTCTTTATATTTGTTTATAGTGTTTTCAAGTCCTAAATATAATGCGTCGCATATAAGGGCATGGCCTATGCTCACTTCGTCCATCCATGGAATCTGCTGTTTTAGGAAAGCAAGATTTTCAAGGCTCAAATCATGTCCGGCATTCAGTCCAAGTCCGCATTTTCTTGCTATGTCAGCAGCTTCTACAAAGGGTTTTACAGCCATGTCTTTGTCTTTATGGTAGTTTGTTGCGAATGGCTCTGTATAAAGCTCAACTCTGTCTGCTCCTGCCTTAGCGGCGTATTCTATCATTTTAGGCTCTGTTCCTACAAAAATAGAAGTTCTGATTCCTGCTTCTTTGAATCCGCTGACAATGTCTGCCAGGAAATCAAACTTGTTAACAGTGTCCCATCCAGAATTAGATGTGATTTGACCTGGTTTATCGGGAACGAGTGTCACTTGTGAAGGCTTTACGCTGAGAACAAGCTCGTTGAACTTTTTTTCGGGATAACCTTCTATGTTGAATTCAGTAGTGAGGACAGGTCTCAAGTCCATGACATCTTTATATCTGATATGTCTTTCGTCTGGACGTGGATGAACTGTAATTCCGTCTGCTCCGAATTTTTCACAGTCAAGAGCTACATTCACAATGTTGGGGTTGTTTCCTCCTCGCGCATTGCGTATGGTTGCCACCTTGTTGATGTTTACACTTAATTTTGTCATTTTCTATATGTCGTTTTTTATTAATCAATCTTATAATTACTTTCGTAGATGCAAAAAATATGTATCTTTGCAATGTTAAGTATGTATGCGCAATGATTTGCGTAGCAAAAATAAGCATTTTTTCTCATGGCAGAGAAAAGTTGATGATAATTTGTAGAAAAATAACATATACTTTAATATATGTCTGACAGAAAAATGAAAATAGCCCTTTTTGGAAATACATTTAAGAGGAAATATTCGTCAGTTGTAATTGATTTTTTTAATTTGGCTGTTGAATATGGTGTTTCGGTTGCTGTTCAGAAGTCATATTATAATTTTCTTGTTAATGAATTAGGTTGTGGTTTGCCTGACTGTGAGGTTATAGATGATGATGAACTTTGTGCGGATATGGTTGTCTGCATGGGAGGAGATGGTACATTTCTTGATGTTGCTGCCAGAGTGGGAGACAAGCAGATTCCTATTTTGGGCATTAATACAGGGCGTTTGGGCTTTTTGGCTTCTTTTTCTCCTGAAAGCATCAGGGATGTTATGGAAATAATTTGTTCTGGAAATTATTCTGTTCATAATCATAGTGTACTTCAACTTTCATGTGATGAACTGAAACTCCACGGTTATCCTTTTGCTTTGAATGAGATTGCGATTCTGAAACACGACATAGCATCAATGATAAGCATAAGTACCCATATAGACGGAGAATATCTTACAACTTATCAGGCGGATGGTCTGATTGTAGGTACTCCAACGGGTTCTACTGCATACTCTTTGAGTGTTGGCGGTCCGATAATAGTGCCGCAAAGTGATACAATTTCGCTTACTCCAGTTGCACCTCATAGCCTTAATGTGCGTCCGATGGTGCTTTGTGATAATTCAGAAATAGAAATTTCTGTGGAAAGCAGGAGCCATAATTTCCTCATCTCGATTGATGGCCGCAGTTGCAGCTATCCGGATAATATACATTTGCGAATACGACGTGCTCCATACTTCATTAAAGTTGTTACACATAAGGGGCAGGGCTTTTTCTCTACATTGCGAAGAAAAATGATGTGGGGTGCGGATAATAGGGAATAAAAGTATAAAACAGACTTTATAGAAATTTATAATCTATGAGATTGAACAAGACAAAATATAGTACACGCTATCTTATAGCATGGCTTTGGAGGCATAATAAGGGATGTCGTCGTCAGGCTATGTTCAATCTTGTTTTTGGACTTGTTCATGTAATAGTCGGACTTGTTGGAGTGGAAACATTGCGCCGGCTCACAGATGTTGCTGTAGGAGAGCAACATGGCTCATTGTGGGTTCTTGCCGCAGTGTTTGTTTCTGTCTTGGCTGTGGAACTGTTGGTCAATGTTGCTTCAACATGGGTTAGAGCTGTACTCGGAGTAAAGGCGCAGAATGATATGCAACGCTTTTTCTTTTCCCGTATATTGCATGGCAAATGGACGGGAATTGGCCGGTTGCATAGTGGTGACATGATGAATCGCCTGTTTGGTGATGTCGTTGATATTGTATCACTGTTAACAGAGATTCTGCCTTCAATGCTTGTTGTTGCTGTTCAGTTCATT
>JAFTTD010000298.1 GCA_017466965.1 Bacteroidaceae bacterium | reverse complement strand
TCACTAAAGCAAAAAAAATAAAGGTCCTTAAAGACATCAACATCCTTAAAGACCTTAAATCAGAAGTTCCGTTCCAAAGAGGAACTATAATTCCTCCTGTCCTATAGTGAACGATATAGGTGCAGGCGGCAGATTGTCATGAAGCGTTACACCTTTGGTGAAATTCACAATGCTTATCATGTTTTGCTCTCCTGCAGATGGAATTGTGAGGCAAGAATCTTCACTTGCGTTCTCAGGAGTAACCAATCCGCAGAACAGAGTTGAATCATTAACAACAATCATAACCGAATCGCCAGTCAGGGCTGGTGATATTGATATAGTATATAGAGGTATGTTTTTGCTGTCTTCTGATTTTTCAAACGACATGTATAACATTGCAAAAACACTTCCAAACACTATGACGGCAAGAAACATCATGCCGAAGAGCATACTACGGTTTGCCCGTGCCAGCTTATTGGTTTTCAAGCTCATTATTTTCCAAGTATTTTGTTATATTCTTCTTTGTTTCCTAGAACTTCAAGCGCACGTTTGAAATCAACATCATCCTTAAGCTGCTCCTCTATGGTTCCTGCCTGATAATAGTATCGCTTTATTATCTCCTGCGCCATCAGCATCTTCACATCTTTCTTGAAGTTGTCAAGGTCGCGTTCAAGATTATGTTCAAGTTTCTTTTCAAGCGCCTTGAATTCAGCCTCAGCCTCTTTCAGATAGCCTTCAAACTCAGCAACTTTCTTCAAGTCCTGAAGTCGTTTGTCACTGAGACGGTCATATTCAAATTCACTTTCCAGCACCATCTTTTTGAAATCTTCAAAATCCTTGTCTGTTATTTCAAACTGACTCACAGGCGGTATCGTCTTGTGTGCCTGGAAATAGCGTGTTCCGTAGTCAATAAGAACATCGTCATTGCTGAGATAGAAAAGGATATTCGGCAATGTATCCCTGTCCACTTCTATGTCGGGAGTGATACCTCCGGCATCAAGAACCTTCCTTCCCCCTGCTGTGTAGAACGTGTGTTTCAGGCTGTCCGGTGTCTTTCCGTCATTCGCCTTGTTTCTCAAACTCTTGTAATCTATTTCCTGAATGCAACGACCGCTTGGGATATAATACTTTGCAGTAGTGAGTTTCAGACTACCGTTGTAAGGAAGCTGGCGTACAGACTGCACAAGACCTTTGCCCACAGTCTTTGTTCCTATGATTACTGCACGGTCAAAATCCTGAAGTGCTCCGCTGACAATCTCTGAAGACGAAGCAGTAGAGCCGTTGACAAGTATAGCTATCGGCATCACTGTGTCCAGCGGTTCCATCCTTGTTTTGTATGTAGCATTTGAAGAGCGCGCCTTTCCTTTCACCTCCACCACTGTTTTTCCCTTAGGGATAAACAAGTTCACAATATCTATAGCCTCTGCAAGCGAACCGCCTCCATTGCCGCGAAGGTCAAGAACAAGATTTTGCGCACCTTTTTCCTTAAGCGAAATGAACGCACGGCGCACATCCTGAGCACTGTTCTCTGTGAACTGCGTAAAGTTAATGTATCCTGTCGTTCCGTACAATCCCGAATAAGGTATTGTTGGAGTCTTTATGCTGCGACGGGTTATTTTGAACTCGCGTGTTTTCTTTTCTCCCGGACGCTGAATCTGCAATGCGAAGGTTGTACCTGGTTCACCGCGCAAAAGGTCGCTGACTTCACTTGTATTCTTCCCCTTCAGGTCGGTATTGTCAATCTTCATCAGTATGTCACCCACTTGCAAACCAACCTCCGCAGCAGGCATTCCTTCGTATGGCTCATGAATGATGACAGTAGAGTCTTCCCTCATACGTATGATAGAGCCTATACCGCCATATTTGCCCGTTGTCATAATTTTAAGGTCCTCCATTTCGTCCTCAGAATAATACACGGTATATGGGTCAAGCCTGTTGAACATAGCGTTCAGACCAGTACGAATCATCTCTTTAGCTTCAATAGAGTCAACGTAGAACAAGTCAAGTTCACCATAGATATAATTGAAGATGTCAAGATTCTTTGTAATCTCGAAGTTATGTTCGTTCTGTTTTTTTTGCGAGCAGGCAGGCAGAATAGTGAGCATTGCCACAACAGCGATAATTAGCTTTCTCATTTGTATCCTTTTTGTATGAGCATTCATTATATTATGTTCTTAAAGTCTTCAGTATGCAAAGGTATAAACAATTCCTTTAACTTCATTCAAAAATAAT
>JAFTTD010000297.1 GCA_017466965.1 Bacteroidaceae bacterium | reverse complement strand
ATAATATAAATTTAAAATTAAATCAAAATGCCTACTATTCAACAATTAGTAAGAAAAGGAAGAAAGGAGTTGGTAGAGAAGAGTAAGTCTCCTGCTTTGGATGCTTGCCCTCAGCGTCGCGGTGTATGCGTGCGTGTTTATACAACAACACCTAAGAAGCCAAACTCAGCAATGAGAAAGGTGGCTCGTGTTCGTTTGACAAACAAGAAGGAAGTGAACTCTTACATTCCAGGAGAAGGTCACAACTTGCAGGAACACTCTATCGTTCTTGTTCGTGGTGGTCGTGTTAAGGACCTTCCAGGTGTACGTTACCACATAGTACGTGGTGCTCTCGATACAGCTGGTGTTGCTAACCGTACACAGCGCCGTTCTAAGTATGGTGCTAAGCGCCCTAAGGCTAAGAAGTAATTAATTAAATTAAAGTTTAACTAATTTTGGTTTGTTGGAAAGCTAAAAGGGTTGAGTAAATGTTCAAGTGTGGGCATTGAAGAAAACGCGATTTGCAACCTCAGACTAAAGAAAAAGAACAAAACAAAATGAGAAAAGCTAAACCAAAGAAACGCGTGATCTTACCAGATCCGGTTTATGGTGATGTTAAGGTTACTAAGTTCGTTAATAACCTTATGTACGACGGAAAGAAGAGTGTTGCATATACAATCTTCTATACAGCTCTTAGCGTCGTTGAGAACAAAATGAAGAACGAAGAGAAGTCTTCAGTTGAAATTTGGAAGAAGGCTCTTGAAAACATTACTCCACAGGTGGAAGTTAAGAGCCGCCGTATCGGAGGTGCTACATTCCAGGTTCCTACAGAAATTCGTCCAGACCGCAAGGAGGCTATTTCAATGAAGAACATGATTCTTTTTGCACGTAAGCGCGCTGGAAGAAGCATGGCTGAGAAATTGGCTGCTGAGATTATGGATGCATTCAACGAACAGGGTGGTGCGTTCAAGCGTAAAGAGGATATGCACCGTATGGCTGAGGCTAACCGTGCATTCGCTCACTTCAGATTCTAATAACAAGAAATAAAGATTATACGATATTATGGCAAAACGTGATTTGCATTTGACGCGTAACATTGGTATCATGGCCCATATTGATGCGGGTAAGACTACCACTTCAGAGCGTATCCTGTATTATACAGGTATTAACCATAAAATCGGTGATACACATGACGGTACAGCTACAATGGACTGGATGGTTCAGGAGCAGGAACGTGGTATTACTATCACATCAGCTGCTACAACAACTTTCTGGAACTGGAACGGTAATCAGTACAAGATTAACTTGATTGATACTCCAGGACACGTTGACTTTACAGCAGAGGTTGAACGTTCTCTTCGTGTGCTTGATGGTGCAGTTGCTACTTATTGCGCTGTTGGTGGTGTTGAACCACAGTCTGAAACTGTATGGCGTCAGGCTGATAAATATAACGTGCCGCGTATCGGATACGTAAACAAGATGGACCGTTCTGGTGCTGACTTCTATGAAGTGGTTCGCCAAATGAAAGAAGTTCTTGGTGCAAGTCCTTGTCCAATTGTTATACCTATTGGTGCAGAAGAGAAGTTCAAGGGTGTTGTTGACCTTATCAAAATGAAGGCTATCTATTGGCATGATGAGTCAATGGGTGCTGATTACAGCATAGAGGAAGTTCCTGCTGAGTTGGTTGATGAGGCTGAAGAATGGCGCAACAAGATGCTTGAGACTGTAGCTGAATATGATGAAGCTCTTATGGAGAAGTTCTTTGATGATCCTTCTACTATTACTGAAGAGGAGATTATCCGCGCTCTCCGTGCCGCTACTGTGGCTATGGCTTGCACACCTATGCTTTGTGGTTCTTCATTTAAGAACAAGGGCGTTCAGACTCTTCTTGACTATGTATGTGCATT
>JAFTTD010000296.1 GCA_017466965.1 Bacteroidaceae bacterium | reverse complement strand
GTGTTTAAGAGCTTTTGCAATGCGCTGATTGACATAAGGTTTGTGTGAGTGAAAAAATATTTGCTCAGAGTGTGCAGATTATTCTAAAATGTTGTATTTTCGCAATGATAAAGATTTATTGTGAACTAAATATATGTGTGTCTTTTGAATTATGAGAGTTGTTTTTACTTGTTTGCTTTACATTATGTCCGCCACAGTTTGTTTGGCTCGCTTTTATGATGTTAAGAACTTTGGTGCCAATGGAGACGGTGTAAACATTGACAGCAGGGCTATAAACTTGGCCATAACAAAGGCTTCAGGGCAGGGCGGAGGAACGGTCTATCTTCCTGCCGGCAGATATTTGTGCTATTCCATAAGGCTTGAAAGCAACATCAGACTCTATCTTGACCATGGTGCTGCTATTGTGGCAGCTGTTCCTAATGACTCCATGTCCTATGATTTGCCAGAGGATAATTCTTCTGAATATCAGGATTTTGGGCATAGCCACTGGAAGAATTCCTTGATATGGGGTATTGGTCTTCATAATGTGACTATAGAGGGATTCGGATTGATTGACGGAACGGAGGGCATTACTCGGGGCCAGAGGCTTATGAACGGACATCCTGCCGCCAATAAGGCCATTGCGCTGAAGGAGTGCAGAAATGTGACTATCCGAGACGTCAGTATGCTCAGGTGCGGACATTTCGCCATGCTCCTGACGGGGGTGGACAATCTGACTATTGACAATGTGAGGTGCGACACTAACAGGGATGGTTTTGACATTGACTGCTGTACGAACGTGAGGGTTAGTAACTGCCATGTCAATACGCTCAACGATGATGCGATAGTGCTAAAAAGTTCATACGCGCTGGGATATGCCAAGCCTACCGTGAATGTGACGATAACGAATTGCCATGTGTCGGGCTATGACATAGGGACAATGATGGACGGCACATACGGCGAAAGCGTAGATGCGGCTCCCGACCGTGACGGGCCTACGGGGAGAATAAAGTTTGGCACGGAATCGAACGGTGGCTTCAGGAATATCACTATCTCTAACTGCACCTTTGACAGGTGTCGCGGACTTGCGCTTGAGACGGTTGACGGAGGAACTATAGAGGACGTTGTCATTGACAATATCGCCATGCGCAATATATGCAATTCGCCGATATACATACGTTTGGGCAACAGGGCAAGAGGTCCGGAAGGAACTACTGTGGGGAAAATCAGACGTGTGAAGCTGAGCAACATAAGTGTGAAGGATGCCGACAGCAGATATGCCTCGATGATTTTCGGCATTGGCGGTCATGCGGTTGAGGATGTGGTGCTGAGCAACATTCATATTCAGTACAAAGGAGGGTTGAGCATGGACGATGTGAAGTTTCAGCGCGGGGCGAACACTTTTTTCACCAAAGGCAATGAAAGGCTCAGCGAGACAAGGAAATACAAGGCAAATGGCAATAATGATGAAAGAGGAGGCGAACTGACGGACGAAGCGGACAATGACCCTTACTATGTGCCTCAGATGGAGAAAGGTTATCCCGAACCCTCTTCTCATGGCGTTCTGCCTGTTCATGGCCTGTTGGTCTGTCATGCAAAGGGAATAGTGGTGGAAAATGTGAAAATAGAAACTATGAAGCCTGATGCTCGCCCTGCGTTTCTTCTTGTTGACACAGAGGACGTAAGACTCAGAAATGTTGAAATGGATGTTCCAGTAAGTGGTCCCTCTGTTGTTCTCAGAAAAGCGATTAATACGGAACTGAAGAACTTTGGAAACTTGAAGGACAGGAATATAAGGGAAGTTGAAAAGAAAGATTTGTAAAATAATACTGCAAACATACAGATATGCTTGAAATGAAGATATTGCGCCGTGGTGCAAATGTGAGCATCCTTGTCAGGATGATATTATCAATACTTGTATTTTTCTATGTATGTGTAGAAGGAACTGCCCAGACACGAAGGTCGTACGAGTTTGAAAGAAACTTGCCTGTATATGCCGATTCGCTGATTGCAGATTTCAAGTTCGAGCTGGCATGGGGTAATTCCGATATTAAGGATTTCAGCAAGTGGAAGGATGCGGCTTCTCAGAAAGTTCTTGACTGTATGCTCACTCCGCCTCCTCCGCCTTCAGAAGGTTATGACATGAGGGTAGTGGCTGAGGAACAGCGTGACGGATACAGGGCGCTGAAGATAACAGTCAGGCTGTCGCGCTATTATGATGTGCCAGCCTATCTTCTTATACCTGATGGCGATGGTCCTTTTCCTGCCATAAACCTCCTTCATGATCATGGGGCGCACCTGTTTATAGGCAAGGAAAAGATGATTAAGCCACTGTCTGTAGAGGGGAACGATGTGGCGGAAGATGCACGTAAGTGGGTGGAATCCTTGTATGACGGAGTGTTCTTAGGTGATTATTTGTCAAAACAAGTTTATGTGGTTTTCTCGGCAGACGCTCCCATGTGGGGAGAACGAGGACAGAAGGAAGGCGCAAAGCGTGAACGCTATGATATGATTGCAGGCAACATGATGATGTATGGCATCAACTTGAGTGCGTATATGACATACGATGACATTTCTGCTACGGACTTCCTTTCCGCTTTGCCGGAAGTTGATTCGGCTCGCATAGGGTGCATGGGCTTCTCTATGGGAGCATATCGGGCATGGATGCTTGCGGCTCTTAGCCCTCATGTAAGAGCAACTGTGGCGGTTTGCTGGATGGTAACTTCTGATGAGCAGATGTCATTGAAATACAACCGAACAGAAAACGGAGGTTTTGCCAATTGCATTCCGGGACTGCGCAGATGGCTTGACTATCCGCACATAGCAAGCATAGCATGCCCTGACGCTATGCTGTTTATCAATGGCTCGCAAGACAAACTGTTTCCTGTAGAAGGTGCTAAGAAAGCATTTGGAGTAATGAGGCAGGTTTGGGATAGTCAGGGAGTAGGGGAGAAACTGGAAACGGAACTGTGGGATATACCTCACAGTTGTCCCAAGCGTGCACACGAGCGCATGCTTGAGTTTTTCAAAAAGAACCTCTGAAAGAGAACTAAAGACCTTCGGCAAGGTTTCCAATGACCGATTCCCTCGTCAGCCGTTTCGCCTCTTTCTTGCTGAGCAGTCTGCTCCATGTCACCCGTTTGCTTGTGTCTGCTCCAGCTCCACTGTTGCAGTATTCCATATAACGGGCAGTCTTTACCCTGTTCGCTTTCCAGTGGTGCCATCCTTCTGGGCGTATGTGGCTGCCCAGATTGCAGTTCATGAATACGGTGTGTCCGTAGTCGCGCCACGGCCGTCCGAGATACACCTTGTTGACTCCTTCGGAAGCAGTCAGTGTGCATTCGTTGAAGATATATCCATGCTCTTGGTCGCGAGGTGTTGATGCGGCTGTGATATATGAATTTGACATGCTTTCAATAACACACTTTTCAAACCATGCTGTTGACGGACCGAAAATAAAGTCGGTTGTACCGCAAATGTAGCAGTTGAGAAAGTAGAGATGAGTGTATGGCATTCCGGTATAGACTGTGTCCTGATGACCAATGAACCTGCAGTTGATGAACGTTAGCCTGTCCCCTTCTGTGTGGAGTGCTACAGCCTGACCTAAACGTGGCGCATTGTTTTCGACAGTAAGATTCTTGAGTGTTATGTTGTTGCCTTCAATCTTCAGTGTGTATGTGCGGAATGTCCCCATTGGGTGTCCCGTTTCCGGAAGCGGAATGTTTGCATGGTGGTTGAACGTAATGATTGTGTTTTCTTTGCTCTCTCCGCATATTTCAATGTTTTGCAGCCACTGGGGAATTATAAGTTTCTCTTTGTATGTGCCATTCCTTACATAGATTACTTTCTGATAGTCCATGAATGCTCGGCACACTTCTATGGCTTCGCCTATGGTGCGGAATTCTGCTTTTCCGTTGCAGTCAACGAACAATGTGTCGGGATTGTCATATTGTGACGTAGATAGCGGTGTAGCTTCTGTCCTTGTTCTGTATTTCTTTAGCAAGGGCACTTCCTCGCACATGGCATCGGCTAGAAGTGAGGCTACAACTCTTGCGCCATATATGCTGTAGTGAGTGTTGTCCTGACGTCCTTCGGGCAGACTCGGCTCTACGCCTGGAAGGAACCACATGTGCAGTTTCTTTGACTTCTCTCTGCCAAGCCCCTGCTCCAGGTCATGCGTTATCTTGTTGGCATCAACAAAGTGGGCATTAAGCCGTTGGGCAACATTCCGTGGGGCTATTCTGTAGAGCCCGTGAGTGTCAATAAGTGAATCACCTTCTATCATCTTCACTCCATCCTTGAAAGTCGTGGTGCGCAGTTGCTCATCATCTTCAATTTCAGTGGCTTTGATAAAGAAATTGCGTCGAACAACAGCGTTCATGAGTATGGGAATACCACCTTTTTCGCGGGTTTCACGAACGAACTTTTCAAGATTGGCATCAAAAGTGCTGCCTGGTTCAGTATGCCTGTCGGGTTTTGGCTTTTCATCGTTGTGTCCGAACTGTATGACCACATAGTCGCCAGGTCTGATTCTTTCCAAAACTTTATCCCATCGCCCTTCATTTATGAACGACAAGGATGAGCGTCCATTGACGGCATGGTTTTCAATACGTATATTGTCATCAAAGCATTCTTGCAGCATCATTCCCCATCCACGCTCCTGCTTGCCGCCGGAAGTGTCCTTGTTTGCCATTGTTGAATCGCCTATCATGAAAATGGTTGTGACATTGTCTTCTTTTGCCGCAGTAAGTAATAATAAAGCGAATATGCAGCCGATGAACATACTTACAGTTTTACTCATGTTTTGTATATTTGTTAGTTGTGATATTGTGGCAAAGTTAATCTTTTTGCAGAATATACGAAAAAGATAAAGTCTGTATTTATTTTGTCTTGTCATTAATAAAGTGTATTTAAAGTTGCGGTTAAATAGAAATATATTTACTTTTGCACATAATTATTAACTAATTAGAATTCAGTTGCATTTTTATTGAATTCATTAAAACTAATTTAACATGAAACACAAACAACTTATTATTTCGTGCGTGCTAGCAATGTCGGCAACATTCGGCAGTTTTGATGCTGGCGCGCAAGTCACTTACAAGGATTATCTTAGAGCTGATAATGTGATGAGCTGTTCAAACTACGTTTACTCGTCTGCAGTTAACCCTAACTGGCTTGGAGATTCTCATTATTTCTGGTATAGTAACCATGAAAAGGATGGAGACTTCTTCTATTTGGTCAATGCAGAAACAGGAGAGAAATACAAGGCAAAGGAAAGGAAAGAACTTGCTGCGCATATACCAGCTGAACTAAACGATATAGCAGATATGCTGCTTGGCAACGGTGCAAACAGAACTCCACAGCGAAACAGGATGGGAATGAATGCAGGTGGAGGAATGCGTTCTCAGAGCGGATTGCGTTCTCCTGACGGAAAGTGGAATGCTTATGTGAAAAACCATAATGTTTACATTTCTCCTGTAAGCACTGACGCAAAAGCGCCAAAAGTAGAGTATGCCCTTACAATGGACGGAAATGAGAAGTTGTATTATAGCCAGTCGCTAAGCTGGTCTCCAGATTCTCGCAAATTAGCAACTGTAAAAGTGAGCGCTGTTGAAGAAAGGAGAATACCTCTTATCGAGTCTGCACCATCTACACAGAAGCAACCTATTCTGCAGTGGAGAAATTATGCAAAACCAGGCGATGTATTATCAACATCACTGCCTGTTCTTTTTGATATAGAGTCTCGTTCTCAGATAAAACTTGAAACGGCAATGTACGCAAACCAGTTCTCTTTATATCTGACAGGATGGAGGGCTGACAGTCGTGGCTTCACGTTTGAGTTTAATGAGAGAGGTCACCAGCGTTACGTCGTAGGAGAAGTTAATGCTGAAACAGGCGAAATAACTCATCTTGCTGATGAGCAGACAAATACATTCTTCTATTATAACAACAAGTACAGAAGAGATCTGAATGATGGAGCTGAGATGCTATGGATTTCAGAGCGTGATGGCTGGCGTCACATCTATCTGCACGATAACAAGGGCAAGATAAAGCGCCAGATTACCAAAGGCGAATGGGTGGTGCGCAATGTCAATTATATTGATGAAGAAAACAAAATTATATATTTCACTGCATCAGGATTGGTTGCCGGTGAGGACCCGTATAATATCCACTATTGCCGAATTGGATTCAATGGAAAAGATTTTGAAGATTTAACACCAGAGAATGGAAATCATGTTGCCAAATTCTCTCCTAATCGCAAATACTTTGTTGACGTATATTCTCGTCCGGATATGCCGGCAGTGAGTGTCCTGAAACGTACATCTGACGCATCTGTTGTTGCGAAGCTCGAAACTTGTGATGTAAGCGAACTGAAGGCAAGAGGATGGGTGATGCCAGAAGTTTTCTGCGCAAAGGGACGTGATGGAAAAACAGATATTTGGGGCAACATACATCGCCCGTCAAATTTTGACCCTTCAAAGTCTTATCCGGTAGTTGAAATGATTTATGCAGGTCCGCATGACAGTCATGTGGTAAAAGATTTCAGACCTGCAAATCATTTGATATCAAAGCTTGCAGAACTTGGATTTATTGTTGTTTCTATTGACGGTATGGGAACATATAACCGTTCAAAGGCGTTCCACGATGTGTGCTGGAAGAACCTTAAGGATGCAGGATTCCCTGACAGAATTGCCTGGATGAAGGCTGCTGGCGAAAAATATCCATACATGGATTTAGACAGAGTAGGTATCTATGGATGGTCTGCAGGTGGACAGAATGCAATGGCGGCTCTGCTCTTCCATAATGATTTCTATAAAGTGGCAGTAGCTCTATGTGGTTGTCATGACAATCGTATGGACAAAGTATGGTGGAACGAACAGTGGATGGGATTCCCTCTTGACGAATCATATAGTAAATCATCAAACGTTGATAATGCACATCTTCTGAAAGGTAAACTCTTATTAATCAACGGCGAGTTAGATGACAACGTCGATCCTACTTCAACGCTGCAGGTTGTTGATGCATTGATGAAAGCAAACAAGAATTTCGACCAGTTGTATCTGCCAGGAAAGACACACAGTCTGGGTGGAACATTCGAGATGCACAAATTATATGATTATTTTGTTCATCACCTTCTTAATCAGCCAGTTCCTGAATGGGAATAATAAAGCGAATGAAAGTGTGCCTCAATTTATTTGGACATAAATAAGTTTTAGTATAATTTAGAGCGATTTACTTTGAAATGGACCCCAAAGTTTGGACAAAAGACTTTGGTGTTTATTTTATGCGTAACAGGCACGATTATTCAAAATACATCCTTAAGACTTTTATTTTGAATCATTGTTTGTATATGTGCATCGTAATGCTGCAAGCCGGGGCCGTGGGATACGGACATAGCTGATTGCGGAAAAGATAAACCGCAATACCTGATTGTACGTTACGAATAGTCTATCTTTACGGAAATATTATAGATAATAGGAGATAATACGATGTTAGAGTACACATTCAAGAATAAAGTAGTCATAGTAACT
>JAFTTD010000295.1 GCA_017466965.1 Bacteroidaceae bacterium | reverse complement strand
TGGGTCGATAGAAGGAGCATTAAGATAACGGATTTCTGTTTCCTGTGCCATAATTTAAGCCTCCTCATTTGTACCAAGCTTGTTGCGACGCTTTTCAGCATACTGTGCAGCATACTTGTCAAGTTTAACTGTCTGGAAACGAATTACCTTCTCGTCACGGCGATAAGCTGTTTCCAACTTCTTAATAACTGATGGCTCAGACTTGAACTCTATCAGGCAATAGAAACCTGTAGATTTCTTCTGAATTGCATAAGCCATCTTCTTCAATCCCCAGGTCTCTTCGTTGAGAATCTCTGCACCACGTTTGGTGAGTTCATTCTTTAACTTAGCGACCGTTTCCTTCATCTGTTCATCAGATAAAACGGGAGTCAAAATGAAAACGGTTTCGTATTGATTCATGTTTTAAAAATGAATAAAAATGTTATTTTGCAAAATTGCGGTGCAAAGGTACTACTTTTTTTCTTACCACACAAATTTTATTTGTTTTTTGTATGATGTTAGCTACCAATCCGTGTAAATATCTGATATTTTTACAATTATCTTTCTTGTTTTACACCATTTACATAGACATTGTCAAATCCTATTTTGCCAACACCTATAAGATGATTGACTTCTTTTTCTATCACTCCATTTATATTGCAGTCTTTGAAAAATATATCTTTGGCAAGTTCTTTTCCTTCCAATCCATCCACATGAATCATATAACGGCTTTTCTTGCTGCGTACATTCTCTATATAAATATCATGGAATGACGGCAGATATGGGCCCTTATCAGTTTTCCAGTACTTCAGTTCCAAGCCAACAATAGCAAGTTTGCATTCGCCCACTTCAATATTCTTTATTCTGACATTTGCCACTTCCCCTCCTCTTGCAGGGTTTGACTTTATTCTCAGCACTCTATCAAGATTTGGACTATCCATATAGCAATCCTGTACTGTAACATTATAGACACTGCCTGAGATTTCGCTTCCGATAGCGACGCCTGCATGTCCGTCTCTCATAATGCAATTACGAATAACTATGTCTTTGCATGGAATATTCCATCGACGACCATCATTATCCTTTCCAGACTTGATCGCTATGCAGTCGTCGCCTGTGTCGAAATAACAACCTTCTATAAGCACATCAGTACATGATTCAGGGTCGCATCCGTCATTATTGCTGCCGTGACTTCTAAGGATAAGGTTTCTCACTGTGACATTCTCGCACATCAAAGGATGTACAAGCCAAAATGGAGAACGGTTGATTTCAAAACCGTCAAGCAAGATATTCTTACACTTATAAAGGTTGATGAATTGAGGGCGCATGCCACATCTGCCTTCAAAGCGTCTTTTCTTTACATCCACTTTGTTATTGTTCATTTCAACAAGCTGTGTCTTGTCACGTGCAATTCTTCCGTCAGGTTGATAATGATAATACATATTATGCGGATCAAGCCAGTTTTCAGATGTTGCCTGGCCATCAAGCAAAGCCTTACCTGTTATCGCAATGTTCTCCTTTCCGTATGCATAAATAAGCGGAGACAGATTATAACAATCAGCACCCTCGATACGTGTCAGTACAATAGGTTCGTATAAAGTAGGGTCTGTGCTGAATCTAAGGATAACTCCATCTTCCATGTGTAAATTCACATTAGACTGGAGATGTATCGGACCTGTAAGATACACTCCTTTAGGTATCAAGACCATACCACCACCCTGCTTTGAGCAGTCATTAATGGCCGCATTAATAGCAGAGGTATAAAGGGTATCTGTACCGTTATAATAATCTTTGATATTAAAAACGCGATTAGGGAACGTTGGTATTTGAGTTGCACGCATAGAACAAATGGACAATGCAACGATAAATAACATTAAAATCTTTTTCATTAATCTCTTAGTTTTATATTCTTATGCAAAGATAATGAAAATTGACTCAAAACATGTCGATTTATAGCGAAATAAATGGAACAAAACAGAAAATACACTCTAATTGCATATTAAAACACCATATAAAAAGAAATAGTCCTCAAAGAGGACCATTTCTTTCATTCTGCATCAGGCGTAATAAGCTTGTACCCTTTGCCATGGATATTGATAATCTCTATCTGCTCGTCATCCTTAAGATGTTTGCGCAACTTTGTTATATAAACATCCATTGAGCGGGCGTTGAAATAATTGTCATCAATCCATATTGTCTTTAGGGCAAAATCACGCTGCAATATTTCGTTTGCATGACTGCAAAGCAATGCCAGCAACTCATTCTCCTTGGTAGTGAGCTTTGTCTGCTTGTCATCAATTGTCAGCAACTGCTTCTGGGTATCGAAGACGAAGCGGCCGATATTGTAAACCGTACTCTCCTTGTTCTTCTTACCACGCACACGACGAAGGATTGCTTCAATACGGAAAACAAGTTCTTCCATAGAGAAAGGCTTGGTTATATAATCGTCTGCTCCTATCTTGAATCCTTCCAGTATATCCTCTTTCAAAGTCTTAGCAGTGAGGAAGATTATAGGAATCTCCGCATTGGCGGCACGAATCTCCTGAGCAAGTGTAAATCCATCTTTCTTAGGCATCATCACATCGAGTACGCAAATATCGAACTTCGATTTGAGAAATGCCTTGTAACCGGCTTCACCGTCAGGACAAAGTTCAGCACTGTAACCCTTAGCTGCAAGATATTCGCGCAGCAACATTCCCAGGTTCTCATCGTCTTCACAAAGAAGAATTTTCAAATTGTCATCCATAATCTTAATTATTAAAAGGTGAATACTATATTGTTTATTATTATTGCTCTTTTATAACAGGGAGTGATATAACGAATTCTGTTCCCTTACCATAAACACTTTCAACTGTTATCTCTCCCCTATGAAGGTTTACGACTTTCTTCACATACGCAAGACCAAGCCCGAAGCCCTTTGCATCATGCCTGTTACCTGTATGTACACGATAGAACTTCTCGAAAATCTTCTTAAGGTTCTCTTTCTTTATTCCCATACCTGTATCTCTAATAGACAGATAGACCTTATCGTTTTCATTCCAGGTTCTCAAGAACACATCAAGAGGAGCATCAGGATTACAGTATTTCACTGCGTTATCCATCAAGTTATATACCACATTCTGAAAGTGCATCTCATCAACATATATCGTTGAGTCAACAGCCTCTATCTCCGTGTATATCTTTCCACCGGTATGTTCTACTCTCAAAGAGAACGAGCCTGCAGCATTTTCAACCATTTCATTCAAATCGACTTCCTTCTCCTTGAAAACCACCTTGTTCTTGTCAAACATTGACATCTGCAGAACCTTTTCTACCAAGAAGCGCAGTCGTTTTGTTTCATCGTTTATGACCTTCCCCAAATGATTCATCATTGAAGGACTCTTGCTGACACTCTCATCGTTAAGCATCTGGGCAGCAAGCGAAAGACTGGCGATAGGCGTCTTCAACTCGTGAGTCATATTGTTTATAAAGTCATTCTTTATCTCAGTATATCGTTTTTGCCTGAATATTACGAATATTGTGAACACAAAGGTCAACAGCAATATACATGTAAACACAACAGACGGTATCATGAAGCGGATGCTTGAGAATATATAGCTATTGATATCCGGGAAATGGATTCTAACGATTCCCATCTTAGAGGGCGGGTCATTGCGGAACAGAGTCTGCGAATATGTATAGTCACTTCCATCCTCCACATAATCAGAGCATCGATAAACCTCTCTACCATCAGCTGTTGAAACCGTAACATGATATGGAATGGCTACACCATTATTTAACAATTGTGCTCGTATATCAATATCAAGTTGTTTGAAGTTGACACGTTCTTTCAACGGTTTGTTACTGGCTGTATATAATATACTGTAAACAACCTCATCCAACAAAGCCTTCTGATAAATATACCTATTACGCACAATCTCCTGTAAAGAGCGCGAAGCCTCACTAATCGTATTCTTGTCAGGACTCAGAATCATCGCCTTTGGTATTTGTGCCGGTTTGGTAACGAATGTCTTCAATTCAAAAGAAGAATATACCGTTCCGTCATTGCTGGTAACAGAGAACTGATGAGAATGTTGGATAACGTCGTTAAGCTTTCCTGATCTTGTCATTATGGAATCCTGCCTGAAAGCCTTTCGTTCTGTTTCATTGACATCCTTCTCAAGATAGTTCAGGGTCTCATTCAGTTCAAGATTACGAGAGGCCTGATACAGACTTCTATTAACAGATTCGTCAAACTGCTCCTTCTTCATCTTTGCCATCTCTTCCATATAAGAAATCTGCAAATAAAGCAAGGCAAGGAACGAGAATCCCATTACTATCGCTATTATCCAAATCGTTGACTTTTTCATGTTGGCAAAATTAATAGAAAAATTAATTCATTGTTATTAATTAGTTAATTAATTCCGTTAATTTTAACTGCATTAACAATATTATCAGTTTTTATTTTAAAATAATCAACTATCAACCCTGCAATACCTACTATTTTGTACCATTAGCCCCATGAATCTCATTAGCCCCATGAACCCCGTGAGCCCCGTGAGCCCCGTTATCAAAAAAAGCGGCACCCCAAAAGGAGCGCCGCCTTAATTAACAATTATCTTTACAAGGTTTTAAAACCTAAAGACCTTAAAACCTCATAACTGAGAGTCTTACTTAACGATAAACTTCTTGCCGTTAACGATGTACATGCCCTTGGCAAGACCCTTCAGAGACTCGCCAGCCTTGCGTACCTTGATGCCGTTGATTGAATAAACATCATCGTTCAGTACGTTTACATTGCTGTTGATACCGTCGATGCCGGTAGTGAACTTAACACCGTCAATCAGATACTGAACAGCGTTAACAAAGAGCTTCTTACCGTCTTCTGTCAGATAGCCCTCTGGCTGAGCACCGTCAACAGGGATGATTACATAACCATAGTCACCTACCCATGCCTCACCGATACAGTTAGCGCCCCAGGTTGTAGCAATAGTTGTCTGAGCGTAAGCCTCGTCAGCGAATGAACCGTT
>JAFTTD010000294.1 GCA_017466965.1 Bacteroidaceae bacterium | reverse complement strand
CATTTTTCCTTGAGTCTGTTGCGTTGTATTGGTCTTTGTTTATCCAAGATTGCCATCCTTCTGAGTCTGTGTTGAAACCACTTTCTGTAGTCCAGTTTGCACCATTGTTCCACTCTGTCACCCATACAGGGAGGCCTGTTGCGTTATACAAAGCTTTGAGTCTGTCAATACAGCCCTTAGGGTCTATTCCTCCAATATAATAGTGTGTTGCTACGAAGTCAACACGTATGTTGTTTGCTCGGCACCAGTTTACATATTCGCTTACCCAGCTTGTATTCGGGTTGCAAGTGGCGAATGTACCGATACGATTTCCGCTGTATAGGAATTCATGGGCGTGGTCAACGAGTGAAGAGTATGCTCCTGTGCCATTTCCCTTTGTGTCGTGAGCAATAGTAGTTACGTATGTAGTAACCTCATTTCCACCGGAAGTGTTGTCGGGCTCGTTCTGGCCAAGAACATGCACGCAAGTTTCATCGCTGGCGTTGATGTTTGTCCAGCTTTCCCAAGCACCTTCGTTGTCTCCGTCATTTTGTATTCCAGCTTCATGGTGGCGCTGAGGCACATATTCATAGTTTATGTCAGAGCTTCTGCCTGCACCCCAGTTGTAATGCCAAGTGGCGTTAAGTTCGTTTGCTCCTACATCGCAAGAACCTTTCTTTGAAGGCCACTGCCAACGGAATATTCTGAAGAATCCCACTTTGTCTGCAAGTTCCTTGCGCAACTGGATTGTTCTGTCTTCTGTATTTGCTATGTAGCAATGGCTATATCCGGTTCCGTCTATGTTGTTCGCCATTGTTACCATATAACCTCTTTTAAGTGTGAATGAACGGAACTCGAATGAACTTGCATTTGTTTTGCGTGTTCCTCCATTGTAGTTGGTTGCCTCTCCTGTGCAGTTGTCGCCGGTGTAAACTGTGAGAGGGTAGAATGGAGTGCCGTCAGGATTCTTAGTGTCGCTGTGAGGCAGGATGATTGTTCCTTGCTTGTAAATGCTGACACGGCAATTCACGTTGTTTTGAAGTGCTATGCCATTAACAGTTATGTATTTAAGATAACTTTGGTTGACAACAGACGGTCTGATATTCACAAACACAACTGCTGCATCAGGGTTCTGAATGTCAATGCTTCCTTGTGACGTGAAAGGTGACTTGTCTGTAATATGATAGTCAATAGCTTCTGTTATTGTCACAGGGGCTGTAACTTGATTGATTGTCTTAACATCGTTCGCCGCAGATATGTTTAATGCGGTTGTAAATGCTAAAGCATAAGCGAGGTTTTTAAGTTTGATAGGAAAGATTTTCATATTTTGATAAATTGATTAGTTTTTATTGCATCTTTTGTGTTGTTGTGAATTGTAAAATTCGCCAAAATCCTCTTTAGAATGCAATTTTAACTAATTAATTTCACATACAAAGCAACTTTTGCAATAAAAATCTTTGTGTTAATAATATTTAACCCTTGTAAGGCTTGTTGAAAATTCAGACGAATAAGTGTTTTAAGTTGATTTTGTTGGTCTGTAATCACACATGTAAATGGAAAAATGTGTAATTTTATATGTCTGATATTTGCAATTCTAAAAAAAAACTAACAAAACTAATGTAAAAACGATTTTCTTTATTAAATTTGCAGAAATATAAACAAAAGATTATAAAGATGGAGTTTACCGCGCAACAGATAGCAATGTTTACAGGAGGTACTGTAGATGGTGATGAAAATACTATTGTCAGTACTTTTGCAAAAATAGAAGAAGGCGTGCCTGGTGCACTTTCTTTTTTAGCTAATCCGCAATATGAAAGCTATATTTATGAGACAAAGTCAAGTGTAGTACTTGTTAATCGTGATTTTACGCCAAAAGAAAGTATTACGGCAACTCTCATTCGTGTGGATAATGCTTATGAGGCGGTTGCAAAATTGCTGGCGCTTTATGACAGCATGAAAAAAAGAAAAACAGGTGTGAGTGAAAGAGCGTTTGTCTCAGAATCTGCTGTTATTGGAGAGGACTGCTATATTGCCCCTTTGGCTTATATAGGCGAAAATGTGGTGTTGGGAAAAGGGGTGTCTGTTCATCCAAATGCTGTGATAAGCGATGGAGTGAAGATTGGTGATGATGCTGTTATTTATCCTAACGTGACTATATATCATGATTGTGTCATAGGGAATAGAGTTATCATTCATTCAGGTGCTGTGATAGGTGCTGACGGATTTGGTTTTGCTCCGACAATGGACGGATATGAGAAGATTCCACAGATAGGAATAGTGACAATTGAAGATGATGTTGAAATAGGAGCTAATACTTGTGTTGACCGCTCAACGATGGGAACGACAATTGTTCATAAAGGTGTTAAACTTGATAACCTTGTGCAGATAGCTCATAATGTTGAGGTTGGAGCACACACAGTGATGTCATCTCAGACTGGTGTGGCTGGCAGTGCAAAAGTGGGCGAATGGTGTATGTTTGGCGGACAGGTTGGAATTGCCGGACATATTAAAGTTGGTGACAGGACTCATGTGGGCGCACAATCGGGTGTCTCAGGTGGAAGTGCTATCAGAAAGGGTGGAGCGACAGTGATGGGTTATCCAGCTGTTGACCACAAGAGTTTTGCTCGACAAGCAGCTTCTCTAAAGAGTTTGCCAGAGATGGTAACTGATTTTGTGAGAATGAAAAAAGAATTAGCAGAAATAAAAGAAAATTTATCTAAATAATGCATCTTTGTATAGTTTTTAGATAAGAGTTTTTTATAGAAATAATTTTATTTAGTTATGCATAAACAACAGACGTTGAAAGAAGCATTCGTGCTTAAAGGTAAAGGACTACATACGGGTCAATTCATAACAGCAACCTTTAATCCTGCTGAAGAGAATCATGGCTATAAAATTCAGCGTATTGATGCAGAAGGCCAGCCGATAATTGATTGTTTGGCGGAAAATGTGGCTGATACTCAAAGAGGAACTGTATTGGTTAAGGGAGATTTGAGAGTCAGCACAATAGAACATGCAATGGCTGCCTTGTATGCCTCTGGTGTTGATAACTGTCTCATACAATTAGATGGTCCTGAAATGCCAATCCTTGACGGAAGTGCAATTATATTCATGAATGAGATTGAAAGAGTTGGTCTTGTTGAGCAGAATTCAGAAAAGGATTGGTATGTGGTTAAGCGCAAAATGGAAATACATGGCGATAACGGAGAACATCTGATTCTTGTTCCTGATGATGAGTTTTGCGTAAATACTATGATTGCTTTTAATTCTAAGATTTTAGCAAGCCAATTTGCCACTCTTGACACATTGAAGGATTTTAAAGACGAAGTTGCTTCTGCGCGTACATTTGTATTTGTGCGTGAGATAGAACCACTCTTGCAGGCTGGTCTGATTAAGGGAGGAGATTTGGATAACGCTATTGTTATATATGAAAATGAACTCCCGCAGGATAGATATGACAGCTTGGCTGATAAAATAGGAATTCCTCGTAAAGATGCTTCGCAACTTGGTTACATAAATAACAAGCCGTTGACATGGCCTAATGAAACAGCGCGTCATAAATTATTAGATATTATTGGAGATTTGGCTCTCGTTGGAAGACCTATTAAGGGTAGGGTGATTGCAACAAAGCCAGGACATACTATCAATAATAAATTTGCTCGCTTGATTCGTAAGGATATACGCAGATGCGAAACTCAATGTCCGAACTATGATCCAAACGTGGAACCGATTATGGATGTAAACCGTATTCGCGAACTTCTTCCACACCGTTATCCAATGCAGCTTGTTGACAAGATTATTTCAATTGATGAAAATACAATCGTTGGAATAAAAAATGTAACTTCTAATGAACCGTTCTTTGTTGGGCATTTCCCGCAAGAACCTGTTATGCCGGGAGTCTTGCTTGTTGAGGCGATGGCACAAGCTGGTGGTTTGCTGGTTCTTAATTCTCTTGATGAACCGGATAAATATTCAACATACTTCATGAAGATAGACAATGTCAAGTTCAGACGTAAGGTTGTTCCTGGAGACACACTTGTATTTAAGGTGAAGCTACTTGCGCCTGTGCGTCGCGGAATATCTTCAATGAGAGGATTGATATTTGTTGGAGAAACGATAGTTGCAGAAGCTGAGTTCACTGCACAAATAGTAAAGAACAAATAATATAATAATAAAAATATGTCAAAAATTAGTCCATTAGCTTTTATAGATCCTGAAGCTAAAATTGGTGAGAATTGTGAAATCGGACCTTTCTGTTTTATAGACAAGAATGTAGTTGTTGGTGATAATAATGTGTTGATGAATAGTGTTACTCTGCTTTCAGGTACACGACTTGGGAATGGTAATACGTTGTTTCCTGGTGCTGTTATAGGTGCTGTTCCTCAAGATCTAAAATTCAGGGGTGAAGAGACAACTGTAGAGATAGGGGATAATAACAAAATCCGAGAGAATGTAACAATACATAGAGGTACTGCTTCAAAAGGAAAAACTGTAGTAGGAAGTGGAAACCTGATTATGGAAAATGCCCATATAGCACACGACTGTGAAGTGGGAAGTGGTATTATCATGGGAAATTCAACCAAATTGGCTGGAGAAGTGGTTATTGATGATAATGCTATATTAAGTGCTGTTGTGTTAGTGCATCAGTTCTGTAGAGTTGGTGGTTATACAATGGTTCAGGGTGGAAGTCGCACAAGCAAGGATATACCTCCATTCATAATTGGCGGTAAGGAACCAATTGCATACGCAGGTCTTAACATCGTAGGATTAAGACGTAGAGGATTCAGTGCTGATGTTATTGAGAATATCCATAATGCTTACAGATTAGTATATAATAGCAATCTGACTGTAAATGAAGCAATAGAACAAATTCGTAAGGATATTCCAATGTCTAAGGAAATAGAATATATAATTGAATTTATCAGCTCTTCTCAAAGAGGTATTATAAGATAATGCAATGATTTACCGTTTTACAATTATTTCAGATGAAGTAGATGACTTTGTACGTGAAATAAAAATTGATTCAGATGCAACTTTTTATGAGTTTCATGAACTCATTTTATCATCATGCGGTTTTTCCAATGACCAGATGACTTCGTTTACTATTTGCGAGAATGGATGGGAAAAAGGTCAGGAAATAACTCTTGAAGTAATGGATACAGATTCTGATGTGGATTCATATATAATGGCTAAAACTCGCCTTAGCGAATTCCTTGAGGATGAGAAACAGCATTTATTATATACTTTTGATCCATTGGCTGATCGTTGCTTTTTTATAGAATTGTCTGAAATAATAACATCTAAAACACAGGATAAGGGGATTGTTAGCAAATCAAGAGGTGAAGCTCCGGCTCAATCTATTGATTTTGATGCTCTTTTCACTAATAATCCGATTACATCTGCATCTTTGATAGATGATGACGATGATTTGTACGGAAGTGACATATCAGACGAAGATATAGACCTTGAAGGACTGGATATAAGTGATGGTGAACCATACTAAAATGAAAACATTAGTTGTTTTGACCGGACCTACAGGGGTTGGGAAAACAGAGCTTAGCCTTTCTTTGGCTAAGCTCTTGTCTTCTCCTATAATATCTGCTGATTCACGGCAGATTTACAAAGGTTTACCAATAGGAACAGCTGCTCCGACACAATCCCAACTTGATGATGTTCAGCATTTTTTTGTAGGAACATTGGAACTTGATCAGTATTATAGTGCTGCTCAATTTGAAACTGATGTTATGGATTTGTTACCAAAATTGTTTGTCGAGCATGATTTTGTGCTTATGTGTGGCGGAAGTATGATGTATATTGACGCTGTTACAAAAGGTCTTGACGATATTCCTACAATAACAGAAGATGTACGCTCTGAAATTCAAAAAAGATATAATGAAGAAGGACTTGACAGCTTGGTTGGTGAATTGCGAGTTGTTGACCCGAAATTTTATGCAATAGCGGATTTGAAGAATTATAAAAGGATAGTTCATGCGTTAGAAGTTTTTTATATGACAGGTATTCCATATTCATCCTTCAGAACCAATAAAAAGAAAGCGCGTCCGTTCAATATAGTTAAATTAGGATTAAGGAGAAAAAGAGAGAATCTTTTCAACAGAATTAACATGCGCGTTGACCAGATGATGAATGATGGATTGTTGGAAGAAGCAAAATCTGTTCATCATCTTAGTCATCTTAATTCACTCAACACTGTTGGGTATAAAGAAATGTTCAAATATCTTGATGGTGAATGGGAACTTGAAATGGCAATTGAACGCATGAAAAAAAATACGCGTGTGTATGCAAAAAAACAGATGAATTGGTTTGGACATGACGAAGATTTTCATTGGTTTGATATTGATGATATGAAAAATGAAGACTTGTTACGTGAAGTCAGTGATATTTTAGGCATAAACAATGAAGGAGTTAGATATTAAAGATATTGATACCAATAATCCACAATTCAAAAATGCTTTGGATTTGCTGAAATTCACTTCCCAGTCTGTTTTTCTGACAGGAAAAGCTGGAACGGGCAAATCTACTTTTCTTAAATATATATGCTCTGTTACTAAAAAGGAGTATGTAGTACTTGCACCTACAGGTATTGCTGCTATAAATGTTGGTGGTAGTACATTGCATAGTTTTTTCAAACTGCCATTTCATCCTCTACTGCCTGATGACCCAAGATTTTCATCAGGGCGACAATTGCGTGATTTTCTAAAATATAATAAGGAACATTGCAAGATTATTAAAGCTTTGGAACTCATTATAATTGATGAGATTTCAATGGTTCGTGCTGATATTATAGATTTTATAGACAAGGTTTTGAGGTTTTATTCAGGTAATACCCGTTTGCCTTTTGGTGGAAAGCAACTTCTTCTTGTAGGTGATGTTTTTCAATTAGAACCTGTGGTAACTCGTGATGAGCGTGAAATACTAAACCGCTTTTATGAAACTCCTCATTTCTTTTCTGCAAAAGTTTTCAGAGAAATGCAATTAGTGTCTATAGAATTAACAAAGGTATATAGGCAGACTGATTCTGTTTTTATAAACGTTTTAGACCATATAAGGACAAATAGTGTTCAATCTGCAGATCTGCAATTACTTAATACTTGCGTAGATAAGGATTTTGATGACAATAATGAATCTAACAATGTGTGTGGCATGTCTGTGACTTTAGCAGCGCGTCGTGATATTGTGGATTCTATAAATCAAAAGAATTTAGCAGAAATTCCTGGCGATTCAGTTGTTTTCTCTGGTGAAATTAAGGGGGAGTTTCCTGAAAACTCATTGCCTACATTGTTGGATTTGGAACTTAAAGTTGGGGCGCAGATAATATTTATCAAAAATGATCCGGAAAAACGATGGGTTAATGGTACTATTGGCCTTATTACAGGAATTGATAATGAAGGGAAATATTTGTATGTTTCTACAGATGATGGAAGTGAATATGATGTAGAACGTACTCAATGGGCTAATGTCAGATATACTTATAATGAAAAAGAAAAGAAAATAGAAGAGGAAGAATTGGGGGTGTTCATACAGTTTCCTGTACGTTTAGCTTGGGCCATAACAATACATAAGAGTCAAGGCTTAACTTTCAATAATGTAGTAATAGATTTTACAGGTGGTGTTTTTGCTGGTGGGCAAACATACGTAGCATTGAGCAGATGCAGATCGTTAAAAGGACTGAAATTAAAAAAGGCGATTTTACAATCTGATGTTTTTGTAAATCCAAATGTAGTGGCTTTTTCTTCAATGTTTAATAATCAGTCCGCAGTTGATATGGCATTAAAACGTGCTGGTGCTGATATTGAATATAATGATTCCATAAAGGCGTTTGATGAAGGTGACTTTGAAGCGTTTCTTTCGCATTTCTTTAAGGCCATACATTTACGCTATGATATTGAAAAACCTTTGATGAAGAGGTATATAAGACGTAAACTTGGCATTATAAATAATTTGAAGGCTGAAATCAATTTATTGAATGAAAAATTGCATGAGATGGATTTGGTTCTGCAACAAAAACAATTATTAATGAATGGTTATTCAGAAGAATATCTCCGTCTT
>JAFTTD010000293.1 GCA_017466965.1 Bacteroidaceae bacterium | reverse complement strand
GGAAATACATTGTGATAGCAGTGCGTAAAAGCTGTCTGAGCCTCCGCAATCTTGAAGCGCAGATTGCTATTGCGGAGCAAAGCGTACAGAATGCACAGCTTACTTACGACCTGAATGCAGAAAGATATAGAAATGGAGAGTTGACAGGTATGGAGATGAACCAATTCCAGACTCAGCTGTCTAATCAGAAAATGTCGTATGTGTCTACTTTGATAAACTATAAATTGGAATTGTTGAATCTGAAGATTATATCATTGTATGATTTTGAGAACGATAAACATGTTATTCCAATGAGCGTTGTTCCTCAAGATGTAGATACGAAAGAAGATAAAAAATGAAATATTAACAAATAAAAAATAAAAAATAAATTGTATGAAACTCCAATATTCAATACCATCAATATTACTTACATGTGTACTTGCTACAGCTTGCGAGGAACAGCAAGGCGGAAGTACTGCAGAATTGGCATCACCTGTGTCAGTGACAGAAGTTCAGACGAACGAAATCAAGAAATATAATACAACGAATGGAACTGCTATGGCAAATGCTGAGGTCGAATTGACGTCAGAGATGGCTGGCGAATACCATTTGCAGATAAATCCGCGTACTAAACAGCCGTATAAACTGGGTGACAAAGTTTTGGCTGGCGAAACGATTGTAAGACTGGTTAACAGGGAATACGAGAATGACATTGCAATTGATTCAAAGAAATTGTCGCTGGAAATAGCTGAGCAGGATGAAGTCAAGAAACGTGCACTTTATGAAAAGGGTGGTGTAACTCAAAGTGAAGTTCGTAACGCGGAGGTGAGCATAGCCAATGCAAGGTATAGTTATGAGAATGCGCAGATAAGTTTGGGTAAGATGAATGTGAAGGCACCGTTTACCGGAGTCATCGTAAATCTTCCTCATTATACACGAGATGTACAGGTTCCTTCTGGTTCGTCTATCGTGTCAATAATGAGCTATGATAAAATGATTATGGAGATGAATTTGCCCGAAAGCGCAATCAATGCAGTTCAGCCAGGTCAGGCTGTAGCTATTACTCATTATACGCTGCCCGATGATACAATTGACGGTGTTATTAGCGAATTGTCACCAGCTATCAGTTCGGAAACACGAACCTTTATCGGTAAGTTGCTTATTGATAATAAAGATTTGTTGCTTCGTCCTGGTATGTTTGTTAAAGCAGATATCATTGTAGACAAGTCGGAAAATACGATTGTGATTCCTAAGGAAATTGTCATGACTCGAGGAAAAAGAAAATCTGTTTATGTAGTAGAGAGGGGAGTCGCTCGTATGAGAAACATCCGTACAGGCTTGGAAGACAAGGATAATATCGAGGTGCTGGAAGGTCTGAATCTGGAAGATCAGTTGGTAACTCGTGGTTACGAGACTCTGCGTGACAACAGTAAAGTAAAAATTCAAAAATAAGCTTTATAAATGAAGAAGTTCATCACCTTTGCAGTTAATAATCCAGTAACCATCTTAATGATGGTTTGGGCGGTTATGCTGCTGGGAAAAATATCATATGATAAGTTGAGTGTGGATTTGCTGCCAGATCTCAACAACCCCAAATTGTTTGTAGAAATCCAGACGGGAGAAAAACCACCTGAAGAAATTGAAAAACAATTCGTGGAGAGAATGGAGTCTATGGCCATTCGTCAAAGAGATGTAACAACTGTATCTTCTATTATCAAAGCAGGTTCGGCTCAAATGACTGTGGAATATGCTTGGAATAAGGATATGGATGAGGCGTTTTTGGATTTGCAGAAGGCAATGAATAGCTTTGTCCAGAATGATGAAATAGAAGAATTGCAGATTACTCAAAATGACCCGAATACGGATCCTGTTATCTTGATAGGAATGTCACATCAGCATATCACAGATATGGCTGAGTTGCGGAAGGTTGCAGACTCATATGTACGTAATGAACTTGTGCGTGTAGATGGAGTGGCTGATGTGGTTTTGTCCGGTGACGAGGTGAGCAACCTTATCGTTAAGACCAATCCTTATAAGTTGAA
This sequence comes from Bacteroidaceae bacterium, assembly GCA_017466965.1. The sequence continues at coordinate 2,089 of JAFTTD010000293.1, read as the reverse complement.
TGCTTATGGGTTAGACATCAATACCCTTTCGTCAAAGATTCAGGAAGAGAATCAGCGGATTTCTGGAGGTCGAGTTACGGAAATGGGTACTCAGTATATCGTGAGCGGTGTGAATATGCTTGATACAGAGGCTGATTTCGGTAAGATTATCGTCGGATATAAGGAAACTGAGGCTGATGGTGGAGGTAATGTGGCAGTTGCTTCCGAGTTTGCCCCTATAAGCAAGGCTCCTATCTATATGAGAGATGTTGCTGATATCTTTTTTGAAAATAAAGCTCCAGATAATATCGTACGTATAAACGGCAAGAGATGTATTGGCTTGTCTGTTTACAAAGAGATGCGTTACAATACAGTACAAGCAGTGGATGGAGTGATGAAGAGATTGGTTGATGTGGAGAAAGCTCTGCCTGGATATAGTTTTGATATAGTAAGCAATCAGGGGACTTTCATCAACAATTCTATTGGAGAAGTAAAAGATAGTGCAGTCTTAGGTATAGTGTTGGCTGTCATCATTCTTTATGTATTCTTGAGAAGATTGAAAGTCACGCTTATTATTTCTTTGGCAATACCGATTTCAATTGTCGCAACATTTAATCTGATGTATTTCAATGACCTGACGCTGAATATCATGACGCTGGGTGGATTGGCTTTAGGAGCGGGAATGTTGGTCGATAACGCAATCGTTGTAATTGAAAGTATCTTCCGAAACCAAGAAAAAGGTTTGCCTTTGAAGGATGCTGTCATACAAGGAACTGACGAAGTGGGAGGCGCAGTATGTGCTTCGACTTTAACAACGATTGTTGTGTTTTTGCCTATTGTGTATTTGCAAGGGGCGTCAGGTGAACTCTTTAAAGATCAAGCATGGACTGTAACGTTTTCTTTGGTTTCATCGCTGTTCGTAGCGATATTGGTTATACCGACCTTCTATGAAAGAATTTTTAGGAAGAAGGATAAGCAAACAGATAAATCGGAAAAAGCAGTTAAAGAGCCTCTGCAGTTCTCTGCGTATGGAAATATTCTTCGTGTCATTCTGAAAAAGCGTTGGGCGGTGATTTTTGCCGCGATATTGATGTTGGTAGGCACTTGCTGTCTGCTGCCGTTTATCGGTACGGAATTCATGCCTACTGCAGAAGGTACGGCGTTCAATATTAGGGTGAAGATGAATGAAGGAACACGATTGGAGAGAACAGCCTCTACTGTAGAGAATATTGAAAATCTTATTTATGAGATAACAGGAGATTCTCTATGTACCATATATAGCCATGTGGGACCAGGTAGTAGTGGCGCAAATGCTGTTTTTGATGGCGAGAATACTGCAAGCATGAAGGTCATTCTGTCTTCTGAATCATCTCTTGCTCCTGAAGAGTTAATAGAGAAATTATATGCGAACACTCAAGACATTGAAGGACTTGAATTAGAGTTCGTCAACGAATCACATTCGTTAGGAGCCTTAATGGGTACAGAAGGTGCGCCTGTTGTTATTGAAATTAAGGGCGAGGAACTGGATGAACTTACTGCGATAGCGGAAGAAGTGAAATCAAGAGCAGAAGGCATAGAAGGGTTATTTAATGTAAATAATTCGATAGAGGATGGTGCCCCGGAAATGATTCTAACTGTTAAGCGCGAAGTTGCGGGTATGAATAATCTGAATGTAAGTACTATTATTTCTCAGATACAAGAGCAATTGTCTGGAATCAGTGCAGGACAGATGGATTATAAAGGCGAGATGAGGGACATCAAGATTCAAGTACCTGAAATTACGTTAGCGCAATTGAACGATATGGTGATTACGAGTGGAGGACAGGAGTTTAGACTGGTTGAATTAGTGGATATGAAACAAGATGTGGCACCGAAAGAAATCTATCGCCGTAATCAAAGTCGTATCGCGAAAGTAACTGCTAATTTGGGAGATGGTTACTCGCTTAGTCAAGTCGCAGAGGTCATTCGACAGACTTTGAAAGATATTGAACTTCCTGCGAATTATTCCATCAGTGTGACAGGCGAGGAGGAAAAAAGGCAAGAATCAATGGGAGGCCTGATTTTGGCATTGACTCTTTCTATAGTACTTGTATATATGGTGATGGCATCT
>JAFTTD010000292.1 GCA_017466965.1 Bacteroidaceae bacterium | reverse complement strand
GTTCCTCAAGGATATATGGATTAAGATAACCTGCCTGAGACTTAATCACATCATCAAGCACCATACTGTTCATTCCCAAATGCTTAGTAGCATATTTTTTGAAATCGTTAATCATATAACAAACTGTTTTTACGTTTTGGACGGCAAAGATAATGCAAACCTCTCGCAATACGAAATAAAAAAGCTTTTTATTTATAAAGAATCATAGAACAGTCACATTTTATCCCGATACAACAACACTCAGAACCCACGCCATTTAGCCCCAAAAACACACATAGTTTCAACAAACGAGGGCTCATTAATAAACAAACGAGGGCTCATTTACAAACAAACGCAGGCTCGTTTACAAACAAACGAGGGCTCGTTTCTATTGCAAAGACACAAAGAAAAAGGGCCACGTCTTTGTGAGACGCAGCCCTTTTCTGTATAAATAAGCCTATTAATTTCTTGCAAATTCTATTTGCTTCTTATTCAAAAAGCTTATTAAACTCATCAACTGTTACACTCTTCTCGTCAAGTGTCACCATTTCCTTAACAGCCGCTCCGAGTTTAACTTCAACGCAACGGTCAATAAGATTGTCAACAGTTTCGCGCTTCTTCATCATTTCCTTAACAGAGTTTTCAAGATATTCTTCAGGAATATTGAGCATTCCGTATTGAGCGAACTGCATTCTTGTAACTTCCTTAGCCATCTCTATAACGTCCTTGTCATCAACCTTGATGCCAGCCTGTTCAACGAGCTGTTCCTTAATGAGATGCCATGTAAGCTCTTCTATGCTCTTTTCGTAGTTGTCTTCAACCTTAGCTTCGTCCTTAGCATTAGCAAGCATAATTCTCTTGAGCTTCTCTTCTGGGAACTCAAGCTTGCCAACCTTCTCAAGAAGATATTTCTTAGTGTCGAGAATGAAGCGATAGTCGCTGTCCTTGCCGAACTGCGCAACAATTGCGCCCTTGATTTTTGCGCGGAACTCTTCCTCTGTCTTCACTTCGCCACCTGGATATACAGTGTCGAACAATTCCTGGTTGAGCGGACCTGGCACAAAACGTGTAATTTCGCTAACCTGGAAATTGAAGTCACCCTTGCATTCTGCAGCTTTCTCCTTGTCAACCTTAAGAAGTGTTGTGAGTTCAGATTCACTGTTATCGTATGCCACAGAAGGATTGAATTTGATGATGTCACCAACCTTAGCATCTGCAAACAGAGCCTTCTGATCTTCATTTCTGAAATACTTAGGAAGCATTACTGCACCTTCAGACATGATGCCATCCTCTTTTGCATTGCCAGCCTCATCAAGCTCTGTTACAACACCCTTAATCATATCATTATCCTGATATGAATCTACTTTGTCGTAGCTACCTCCACGCTGGCGGTACATTTCTACCTGGCTGTTTACCATTTCATCAGCCACCTGCACATTATAATATGCAACCTTATCGTCCTTTGTAAGTTCAGCCTTGAACTCAGGAGCGATTGCAATCTCGAATGTAAATGTAAATGTACCTCCATCAACGAGTTCTATCTGATTGTTTGCTTCTGTTGGAAGAGGCTCGCCAAGCATGTTGATTTTATTGTCACGGATATAGTTATAGAGGTTCTCCTGAAGCAGTTTGTTAACCTCTTCAGCAAGAATAGATGTTCCGAACTGCTTTTTTATGAGTCCAACAGGAACCATACCTGGACGGAAGCCTGGCATATTAGCCTTTTTGCGGAATTCCTTAATAGCCGCTGCAACTTTTTCTGAATAATCGGCAGGCTCTACTACAGCTGTGAGCACACCATTCACTTTGT
>JAFTTD010000291.1 GCA_017466965.1 Bacteroidaceae bacterium | reverse complement strand
ACTGAAGACAAAGAAATTTCAATTCTTGTGAATGCAGACAAGGAATCTGTAGCACTGAAAATCACAGCTGAAGCAGAAGAGAAAATCTCCAAACTGACTCTTAACACTAACACGCTGAATTTTGGAGACTCATATAGTTCACTGACTTTTGACATCAAAAACGAGGGAAACATCGGGGATATTGAATGGAGCATATCAGACATTGACGCTGAATGGATTAAAGTGTCTCCTGTTACGGGTGTTACTGCCATGGGCAAAAGCAGCACTGTAAAGATTGACCTGGACCGCGAGAAACTGCCGCAGGGAGAACAGACCACAACAATACTCGTTAATTCTGAAGGTGAATCACAACGTGTAACTATAAACGCTGTTGGAGAAGAGAAGGTTGCCAAGATTTCACTAAGCACAAACACACTTGACTTCGGAACAGACCAGACTTCACTAACCTTCAACATTAAGAACGAAGGAAATGCAGGAGATATTTCTTGGGAAATAACAGGTGTAGATGTGAATTGGTTGAGCGTATATCCAACCACAGGAGCAACAGCTATGGATAAAAGCAGTGCCGTAAAGGTAGAAATAAACAGAGATTTGATGGCAGAAGGCAACAACTCCACAACCATCCTTGTAAATGCTTACGGAGAATCATTCCCTGTCACAATTAATGCTACAAAGAAAGGCGCTCGCTATCTTGAAGTCACACCAAGCGCACTAATTTTAGGAACAAACGAAAGCGTGACATTTGCAATCATGTCGCATAACGGACCGACAATGTATGAGCTTCAGGGTGAAGGTGATTACAGCTGGGCGACTTTCAGCAAAACAAGCGGTTTTATTTCAGAATATGATCCTACAGACGGCAACACGTTAGAAAGAATCACAATCAGCGCCAACCGTACAGGCCTGTCTGCCGGTGAATACAATTTCACACTTGTTGTACGCTCAGACCTTGAAGACATCCGCATCCCTGTTAGCATGACAGTGGAGGAAGAGCAAATTCCTGGAGGCGAAAATGCAGAAATCATTTCATGCCATGAAGATTTGAAATTCACTCTTACAAGTTGTAAAATATCCGGAACAACCGTGACAATTGACATGAAAGTGAAGAATGAGGGAAGCGACAGTAAATATGTTCAAATTAGAGGTGGTTATCAAAATGGTTATGCATACGATGATCAAGGCAACAAATACTACAATAACGACCTGCAGCTTGCATTCGCAAATGACGCGCCTTCTGCAGGACAAGCGAGTACAGAAATACCCGATGGTATAATGACTAAAATCACCGTTAAAATTCTAAATGTCGCTGCAGATGTATCACAAATTAAGCACATTGCACTTACTACAAACATGGGGAGTGACTTAATCCTGAAAAATGTAGCTATTGAAGGCAGAACATCCGTGAATTTACCTTCTCCGAGCACAACCGGCACTATTGTCACTTGTAACGAAAACTTGGATTTCACATTAATTGACTGCAAGGCTGGAAGCACTTACACTACTATAAAATTCTATGTCAAGAACACAAGCTCTTCTAAAATATATTTGCAAATCAGAGGAGGACACCAAAATGGTTTTGCATACGATGACCAAGGCAACAAATACTACAACAACGACCTGCAACTTGCATTCGCAAATGACGCGCCCTCTGCTGGACAGGGAAGTACATATATTCCTGAAGACGTAACAGTGAAAGGAACTATTCGCCTTTACAACGTTGACGAAAATGCGACTGAATTTTCCAATATAACCATCAAGACAAACCAAGAGAGTGATTTAGTTCTCAAGAACGTGAAAATCAGAAGATGATGTTTTTGGAAAGCAGAACTATGCCAGTTTGAAATGCCTCAACAGAATGAGCTGTATTAAAAACAGATTATAATCATCTTTTATGAAAAAAACAATGTACTTACATCGTTCATTATTACGAACAGTGTTCTTATTGTTCTTTTCTGTAATGTATGCAGAAGCAAGTTACGGAGAGGAGAATTATTTGTCGGAGGCGACTGTGACTTCTAAGCAAAGCCTAAACATGCGTAGCGGTCCAGGGAAGCAGTACTCAGTGAAGAACCAACTTCAGCCAAAAGACATTGTATATGTAACAGACAGCAGTGCTGTTGCTGATGGTTGGGTAAAAATAAAAACAAGCCAAGGAGATGAAGGATATGTAAGCTCTTCTTTTCTTGCAGAGAAAGAGCCTGTCATTGAGGAAAAGAAGGAGCGTTCTCTAAAAGAAGAATTTTTTGAAAACGGGCCTTTAGCAGTTGTTTGGGAAGCTATTACAAGGACGGGGAAAGTTATTACAGAGCCGTTTTATGAATTTCTTGTCAAACAGCCTGTATGGTTAGTTCTTTTGATATTCCTGTTTATTTTTGCCCTGGAAGGATATTTGATTTATCTGTTGAAGAAGAAATACAATACAGGAAAGAAAATGTCTCCGCTTATAGCATACCTTGTGGTTTTTGCTACAATGGTGCCAACATTCTCATCTATCACTTGCATAGACAACAATGACACCAATGATGATTTGTGGAATATGCTGATAGTAGTAATGATGACACTCGGAACAAGATGCCTCATGCTTCATGCTGCATGGAGAATTCAATACAACGGAATGGGAAACGGAGATTGGCTTGAAGACAAAGACATAAATTACCGCATAGGCTCATTACTTGCAAACTTTTTGTGGCTTATGGTGCTTATCCCCATCCTATTGGCATGGATTATCTTTTGCAGAGAGGCAGACATAAGAGTATCTGAGTCGTTCGGAAATTTCATTCTGACAGCTCTTGCAATTATTGCCTTGAAATGTGTTCTGTGCGCCATAGTCCTCCCTTTTGTTGTAACAGCGTTTCTGCATATAGCCAACATGAGCGTCATTAACTTGATTAACATCTTCATACTAATAGGATTTATTCCTATTGAAATCGATATTATTTTTAATTACAGATTTCTTATGCTTGTCATTGGACTGATAACAGACTTAGTATTGATTATTTATGTCTTCATATTCTTCAATGAGCACAGATGTGGGAAATGCCACACTTTCTATCGCGAGCCGATGGAGAGAATAGACATGGGGATGATTATTGAAGAAAGGGAACATTGGGAGAAAATACCTGATTCGGTGATAAACAAACGCAACAAGGATGCAGAAGTTGAAGGAGCGAAGAAACTTCTGAGAACAACGTCAGTATATAACAGATGGCTGTATTGCTATGATTGCGAAGTATGCTACAATAGTTGGAATGTATACGACGAGAAAATGCTATCTGAAGAATCTCAAGAATTGGGAAGGAAATGGAAAGAGGTGACATATAGATAGGTATGAATATTTTTCTCAGCAATTCGGCAACGGCGCTGAAAGAACTTAAAAATATTAAGAAAAAGTTGTAAGGTTAATGTTTTTTCACTACTTTTGCGACATCAATGGAAGAAGGAGGGGGCTGAAAGTTCCCTCCTAATTGTTATATATGCCTTTGACAGAAGAAAAATTTATGATTGACAAAAGCAATGTTAAAGCCACAGTTGAAGAGTGGCTTGAGGGAAAAGAGTACTTTCTTGTAGATATTAGCGTTGACAACCAGAACAGAATTGTAGTGGAGATAGACCACAAGGAGGGTGTATGGATAGAAGACTGCTGTGAGCTCAGCCGCTTCATTGAATCTAAGTTTGATCGTGAGGAAGAGGACTACGAGCTTGAAGTGGGGTCAGCCGGAATAGGCCAGCCTTTCAAAGTTGTTCAGCAGTATATCAACAACATAGGCAATGACATTGAGTTCCTGACTGCCGATGGCCGCAAAATGGAAGGAGTGCTCACATCTGCCGATGATAATGGATTTGTTGTGACAGTAAGCCAGAAGCAGAAAGTAGAGGGAAAGAAACGCCCTCAAATAGTGGAAACAGAAATGCCTTTTGGCTACAACGATGTAAAATGGGTTAAGGCTGTCATTGACTTCAAGTAAAAAAGGAGAGAGGAAGTTTTTTGGAGTTAAGGAGTTAAGTCTTTAATTATGAATTATGGCATTGCGTAATAGAAGCAATGCTTGCGACGACTGCCGGTTTATCGGCACAAAGGAGTTCACGTAGTGTCCACACCTTATAACCTTACAACCTCACAACCTTATAACCTTTTAAGAAGGGAGTTCAGGAGTTCAGACAAATGCATTGGATGACATTGCCTGGCTAACAAACTTAAGAACTCAAAAACTCAAATCTGAATAATTAAAAGAAAATAATATAAAAAATGGCAAAGAAAAAATTGGATCAGGTAAACTTGATTGACACATTCAAGGATTTCAAGGAGACCAAGAACATTGACAGAACCACATTGGTTAGCGTGCTTGAGGATTCGTTCCGCAGTGTGTTGCAGAAAACGTTCGGTTCGGACGAAAACTTTGATGTCATCGTTAACCCTGACAAGGGTGACTTTGAAATTTACCGCAACAGAACAGTGGTAGAGGATGGTGACGTTCGCAACGAGAACATGGAAATAGCTCTTTCTGAAGCACAAAAAATTGATGACGACTACGAAGTAGGCGAAGAAGTAAGTGAGAAAGTTAATTTCACAGACTTTGGCCGCCGTGCAATTCTTAATCTCCGCCAGACTATGGCTTCAAAGATTCTTGAACTTGAGCACGACAACCTTTACAACAAGTATGTTGACAAAGTAGGCACAATCATTAGTGCAGAAGTATATCAGGTATGGAAACGTGAAATCCTCTTGCTTGACGATGAAGGCAACGAACTGCTTCTGCCTAAATCAGAGCAGATACCAAGCGACTTCTACCGCAAGGGCGAAGCTGTACGTGCATTGGTGCTTCGTGTTGACAACCTCAACAATAATCCAAAAATCATTCTTAGCCGTACTTCTCCTGACTTTATGCAGAAGCTTCTCGAGCAAGAGGTTCCAGAAATCAATGATGGCCTCATAACTGTTCGCAAGGTAGCCCGCATTCCGGGAGAAAGAGCAAAGATTGCTGTAGAAAGCTACAACGAGCGTATTGACCCTGTAGGCGCCTGCGTAGGAGTAAAAGGTAGCCGTATTCATGGAATCGTGCGCGAGCTTCGCAACGAAAATATAGATGTCATCAACTACACTTCAAACATCAAGCTTTTCATCCAGAGAGCTTTAAGTCCAGCACACGTTTCTTCAATAGTACTCAATGAGGAAACAAGAAAAGCAGAAGTGTATCTGAAGCCGGACCAGGTGTCTCTCGCCATCGGAAAGAACGGCCATAACATCAAGCTTGCAAGCTTGCTTACAGAATACACTATAGACGTATTCCGCGAACTTGACGGTGAAGAAGACAACATGGAAGACATCTATCTTGACGAGTTCAAAGACGAAATAGACGAATGGATCATTGAAGCAATCAAGGCATTAGGTCTTGAAACTGCCAAGAGCGTGCTTGACGCTCCACGCGAAATGCTCATTGAAAAGGCCGACCTGGAGGAAGACACTGT
>JAFTTD010000027.1 GCA_017466965.1 Bacteroidaceae bacterium | reverse complement strand
TTCAAGGAGGATTATTCCCAGATGGTTGTCATCAAAGACATTGAATTCTATTCTCTTTGTGAACATCATATACTCCCATTCTTCGGCAAAGTACATGTGGCTTATGTCCCAAATGGTTATATTACAGGGCTGAGCAAGATTCCTCGTGTTGTTGATATTTATTCTCATCGTCTGCAAGTGCAGGAGCGACTGACAATGCAGATAAGACGTTGTATTGATGAGGCTTTGCAACCATTAGGGGTTATTGTAATGGTTGAGGCGCAGCATTTGTGCATGCAAATGCGCGGTGTGGAAAAACAGGGCGCAATGACAGTCACTTCAGACTTTTCAGGTACATTTGCAGACCCTGAACTTAGACGTGAGTTTTATGCGGCTATTGGCCATAACGGCAAATAATTGCATTCAATTCATTATAATTTGAAATATATTTATATCCAATATATATTTTTTGACCAAAAGCGTATCATTCTTTGATAGATCAGGCTACGATAGACCGAATAGTTGATGCAGCAAACATAGTGGATGTTGTGTCTGAATATGTGACCTTGCGCCGTTCTGGTGCAAGTTTTAAAGGTTTATGTCCTTTTCATGATGATAAGACACCATCTTTCTATGTTTCGCCAGCCAAGGGGGTGTGCAAGTGCTTCAGTTGCGGAAAGGGAGGTAATGCTGTTCATTTTATTATGGAGCAGGAACAACTCTCGTATTATGAAGCGCTGAAATTCTTGGCAAAGAAATATGGCATAGAAGTGCAGGAACGTCAAATGACTGAAGCACAGCGCCAAAGTCAGAATGAGCGTGAAAGTATGTTTGCGGTGAATGAGTGGGCGAGCATGTATTTCAATGAAACGTTGTTGAATACATCTGACGGACAAAATATTGGATTAGCTTACTTTCGTTCAAGAGGGTTCAGAGATGACATAATAGAGAAATTCCGTCTCGGCTTTTCTTTGTCACAGCCAACAGCGATGTCTTCAACTGCAAAGCGCAAGGGCTACAAGGAAGAGTATTTGGTTAAGACAGGGTTGTGTTTCAGACGCGATGACGGCACTTTGCGTGACAGATATGTGGGGAGAGTAATGTTTCCTTGGTTCTCCATAAGCGGAAAGGTTGTTGCTTTCGGTGGTAGAGTGCTTGATTCGAGGACAAAGGGAGTTAATCAGAAATACATAAATTCACCTGAATCTGAGATATATAGAAAGAGCAATGAACTTTATGGCATTTGGCAAGCAAAAAAGGCTATAGTCAAGGAAGACAGAGTGTATATGGTGGAGGGATATACTGATGTTATTTCTATGCATCAGTGTGGTGTTGAGAATGTTGTTGCAAACTCCGGAACAGCACTAAACGAGGCTCAAATAAGATTGCTCCATAGGTTCACATCTGAAATAACATTGCTTTATGATGGAGACGGGGCAGGTATCCATGCAGCCTTGAGAGGAACAGACATGTTGCTGGCTGAGGGAATGAATGTGAAAATTCTGCTTTTGCCTGATGGCGAGGACCCTGACAGTTTTGCAAGAAAGCATAATGCATCAGAATTCAAGGCTTATGTGGAGTCGAAACAGACAGATTTTATCATATTCAAAACCAATCTGCTTATTGGGGATGCGGGACGTGATCCGTTGAAAAGAGCCCAATTGGTCAAAGATATTGTAAAAAGCATATCCGTTATTCCTGAAGAAATTATTCGTAGTACATATATTCATGAATGTAGTGAGTTGCTTGGTGTTGATGAAATGATACTTGTTCGTGAATGTAACAAAAACAGAAAAGCAGAGCTTGAACGCATAAAAAAGGAGAAGGAAAGGGCAAGGGAAAGGGCTAATAACATTGAGTCTTTATCTCAAACTATGCCACCGGCGCAATCTGGTGATGGTATGCCTGATGTGGATAATATACCACCGCCTGAAATTCTTTCTACAGACGTACCTCCTCCTTTTGATACATCTGTGCCAGAGCCACAGCCCCCTGCATTAGGGAATAATGTGGATGATATTCCGTTTGATGCTTCTGCTTATATTCCGGCAGATGTTAATGATTCGGCAAATGCAGTGTACTTGCAACCCAAAAATAACCGTGAGGAGCAAAAGTTCATAGGATTGGAGAAAATGATTATGTCGCTTGTTGTTCGTTATGGTGAACGTCAGGTGTTTTTTGATCAAAAAAACGAAGCAAATAAACAAACATTAGCAGAATATATAAATAATGAAATGTCTGTAGATGGACTGGCTTTTCGTCATCA
>JAFTTD010000290.1 GCA_017466965.1 Bacteroidaceae bacterium | reverse complement strand
AGGTCTCGGAAACGGTAGGTATGGAAGAGTATCAATATCAGCATTATTTCACTGTCAGACATGAGGGAGGAACGGTTGCGGCAAACCTTTCCTGGGACGGGAATCTGGTGTTTTTTCAACTCAGGAGACAAATATTTGCAGAATTCATCAAGTATGCAAAATATTTCTATTATATTTGTATTCGTCATTGGGAGGGGAATTTGTTTGTAACTGTTTGATTTCTACCTATAAAGATACAAATAACATCTCACTCCCACAACTTTTATCAATCATTTCTTATACCGAACTCACGTTAAATTTAGGGAAATGCTCTGAAAGCACTAAAAACAAATTTGTTTCACAATTGAGCAATGCCAAGTTCAAGGATTATCAGAAAATTGACACTATCAAAATTGACAGTACAAGGGCTATCGTTTATATAAAGCAAAACAAAGAGACTATTTCAGACATCGTATTCGCTTCTTTAGGACCGAAACTATATAATTACATCCATCTAAAAGGAGATTTAAAGCTCTCCGAATTAAAGCATTACCTTCCTAAAGAGGATAAAAAAGAAAAACAGAACTAATTCCACAAAAAAATATCAGCAGCGCAAATGCATTTTCATTGCAATCACGCTGCTGTTCTATTTACTTCTCTAAATACAATACTAAAGCTTTTCACTAATGACCTTGTTAGCCCCACTGGTTATCTTGCAATACTCAGGATGTTCTTTGACAAAAGATTCAATATGACGAACATATTTGTCTGCAAGTATCTCATCTACAGTAATAAGTATTCCTGTCTCCTCCACATCACCAAAACCATCATTTATCGCAGTACCGAACATCTTCATCGTTGGTGAAAGACTCATATAAGCATTTACCAGAGGCGGGATATTAAGACCAAGATTTCTCACTTCGCGATTGAGAATGCAATAATCACGCTTAAAACTCTCTTCACTGAAAATCACAGATAGCTCCTCTGGCGAATGTTCCAGTTCAAGAGGATGCATAGGTATAATAAGCTTATCCTTGTCTTCAGAATGCTTGTTAAGAAAATAAAGAATCATGTCACGTCCCTTACGGTTGTATGACGGATACATTGTCATTTTACCGAAGAAATACTTCACATTAGGCATTATGACTGTAAGGGCACCAAGACCATCCCAAAGATTATCAAGAGCAAACAAGCCCTTTGAACCAGCACGAGTTGACTGATATTCCAAAGTGACGAATGAGCGTCCAAGTTCAATAGTATATGGAAGATACTCCTTAATAAACTTTTCAGAAAACTTAAACATGTGTGACGTAGCCAACACAGGCTGACCATTTTCGTCCATCTTTGCCTCATTGCCCAATATATATCTATATCCGCCTATGATTTCTTCAGCTTCCGGATTCCAAACAATGAGTTGCTTATACGGTTCGTCCATTGTATCGAACTCATCAAGGTCCATTTCCTTTCCTGTTCCACCTCCTGCAGCCCTAAAAGCTATCTCTCTAAGTCTGCCTATCTCTCGCAAAACATTCGGTGAATCCTGCCACGTAACAATATATATCTCATTACTGCTCTTATTTGTAAATCGCAATCTCTTTTCTTCCGTAAGTTCAGATTTGAGTATTTGCTTGCTAATTGGAGCGATAATAGTTTCTTCCATATATTCTACTCTTTATATTATATATTTGCAAAAGCTATGCAAATGCTTTTATCATTCGTTCTTGTTGATTACCGAACCAGATAAAAGATCAAAATACAATGCTTAATTACAGTTCATACACTTTTTCCTGTACCCATTGCGCCCACTGCGCTGCTGTTTTGGAACGATCCGTAAATGTCTGCCATGGTATCGGCTTGCCAAATGTCACCGTAAACTTCTTACCGACATTCTTATACATTTCATCTACAAGAAACAACATTGCAAGATTGATTTTCAGGTTGAATTTCTTACAAAATCTTGCCACATTGTAAAATCTGTCAGAATTACAGCCTGAGAAATGTACTGGTATAACATCACGCTGATATTCAACACTCTTAACAATGAATGTTTTTTTCCATGGAAGGTCCTTGATTGAGCCGTCGTCCTGGCGACGAGAACAAAGGCCGGCAGGAAACATTAAAACATTATTATCAGAGCTGAAAGCCATCTCAACCATTTTAGGGAAATTCCGACTTTGGGAGCCAGTCTTATTAATTGGCACACACAAAGGCGCTAACCCTCGCAGATTCATCAGCACGTCGTTTACAAGATATTTTATACGGCTATCATATTTATGACACAGAAGCTTTCCTAACGCAACACCGTCTTCACCACCAAGCGGATGATTGCTAACAATTGTATAATAACGGCCTCCATCATTTGACGGCAGTTCATCAAGACCCTTTACTTCAAGGTCCATTTCAAGATAGTCAACGCACTCATCAAGAAAATCAATTCCGAGCTTTCCTTTTGCACGACCTCCTAGAAATCTATTTACTTCATCCTGATGAAGAGTCTTCTTCAGCCATGATATAACGAAGCCCGGTATATATTTAGCTTTATCACCAGCCTTTTCCTTTACAATTTTCTCTACGTCAACAAGTATTTCCTGTTCTTCTGTACTCATATTTTATATTTAGTAGCGCAAAATTAGCTTATCTTTTTATTTTAGCAATAAAAATACCGAATTTTTAAGCATTTTGAATACAAAAGGAACAAATATATCATAAAAACATATCAAATAGCTCTAAAGAGAATAAAGACAAAAGAACATTTCATACAGCTAATCGAACAATTCTCGAAGTATCTGAAGCGACTTCAACTCAGGGAATGACGGCACATGTATCCTATAATAAATATTAAGCACTTCAAGTATATATTGACGTTGAGCACGCGTGAACCTAAAAAAACGCATAGTCTCATAATTCATCCTAAACAATTTGGGCAGGAACGAAGCCTCCGAAGGATTTATGAAATGCGAATGATATGGCTTGGAAGCACAATAACATGAAGAACACATATCAAAGTAATAAGATTCAGAATGACCTTCAAGATTGGGGTATATTCCTAAAAAACGCATAATTCGCATTAAAAAAACAAGATGAAAATTAGCTAAAGAATTGGATTTTGTGTTTTCTGGCGCCTCATCAAGCCATTTCAACGAAACCTCTATATATTTATATAATGGTATATTGCATTCTTCTGACTTTAAAGCCGAATTAAGAAAATCAGCAATAAACATAACCAACGAGGATTTTAGTAAAGAAAATCTCAAATTTCTATATACATTATATATACGCACATCTTGGGGACGAGGGAGTTTCTTAGAATCATGAACATCCGCATCAAACTCAACCATATTCAGAGGTGCCCAAAAAACACCTTTAGAACTTTTGCCACGAGAAACGGAGGTCATAAACGAACGCCTTCCATAAGAATCCGTAAACAAATCCACTATTAAACCAGCGTCTCCATACTTTACAGAACGCAAAACAATACCTTGTATTTTTTCATGCATAACAAATACAAAGTTAGATATTCTTGCTCAAAACAAGAAAAAAAATCAATGTTTTTACAACACAACCAAGACAAAACACACAAAAATCATATTTTTTTCAAAAAAAAGGCTGAAAAGTTTTGGTAGTAAAAATAAAGTTCCTACCTTTGCAACCGCAAACGAGAAACACACCGAGTTTGCTAAGACCAAGAGGTCAAAGGCTGGTCCCTTCGTCTATCGGTTAGGACGAGAGATTTTCATTCTCT
>JAFTTD010000289.1 GCA_017466965.1 Bacteroidaceae bacterium | reverse complement strand
GCCGACCTCCTCGTTATATACGGGACAGCCTTCATACTCCGCAGGGCGTGTAGCCGGTGTAGGCATTTCAAACACAATCTTGACATCAGCACGGTTATAGTAACGTTTCATTACCTCGGCGTGAGTAATCGTCGGGGTCTGCGGCTGTTCGTTGAAAGCAGCTGGAACAAACGCGAACTCACCAAGAAGAACCTCATATGCTGCATCAGTGTTCTTGACAGAAAGACCTACACAACCGATAACATCACCTACAGCCAGGCCTGCCTCTGAAGCCTTGATGACCACCTCGTTCCACTCGCCTGCCTTAAATTCACCTGCAACAGGAATATACTTGAAACTATTCTCGGCACCCTGCTTTGCAACCATAAGTTCAAGGTTGGCTGCAGTAGCCTTAGGCTTGAACACAAGACGGAACTCATCATCAGCAGCAGCCACGTTCCACTTTGTAGCAAACAGACGTACATCGGAACGTACTGTTGCGCCATGAATCTTCAGACAAGAGCCGGCAAACCATGCATCATCATATGTAAAGTCAAGAGCAATTGCATCGGCAGGAACTGTCTTGCCGTCACCATTATCTACCCACCAGCGCCATGTAGGAAGCAAGTCCTGCATACCGTAGTTATACCACTTGTGGTTCCAAGTAGTTACACCCTCCTTATTGAAGAAACGTCCGTTACCAAGGTTGAAACGTGTAACGAAAGGAAGTTCATCAAGTGTAGAGCGCTCTATTACAGCTGTCGCGTAGCCATGCCAGTCCTTAAGGTCGCTAAATGATGATGTAACAACACCATTGTTCAATTTAGGCAAGTTAAGCACATTGCGGTTACCGCCAGAGAAAAGCATTTCCTGTTTTTTCTGATACTCGTTCTGTACGGCATAGTCGCTCTGACCGCCTTCTGTAGAAGATATATAAAGCTGGTTGCGGTCATGAGCACCCCATATGACAAGACTTACCGGATATTTCATCACGACATCCCAACCGGCATTGCCATATGTTCCATAACCACGGCCCTGCATGTCATAACCTGCATATACATCAAATGTTGAACGTCCATGACTCCTTGCAGTTTCAATACTCTGCTGCAGACCCGACTCACTCCAGTTATAATTAAGGAAGAAGACATCCGTTACAGGCTGATTTGTTGCTGCATGGTGGAACCAATTGTTGTTTTCAGTTGTAAGTTTGCATCCGTTATCGCTCAATGCACCGGTATTAGAAACAAAAGCATACCAATCCACATGGAAAGGATGATTCAGTTCCTTTGCAATCTTATGACACTCAGCCAGGAACGGAATGAAACGGCTATACACTGTGTAACCCCAATAGCCTTCAGGATTGAAACAGAGACCGTCAATACCATAGTACTTCAGGAACTGGATGAGTTTACGTGAATATTTGTACTTATCACCGTATGAGTTTGTACCCGGGGTTGCAAGCTCATAGAGCGTCTTACCGGGTTCTTCCATTTGGTTTACACCTGCTCCCCAATCAATGAAGTACGTACAGCCGGTCTTTACACCATTCTTGTGTGCGACATCGTTAAAGGCACCCGGAACACGCCAGAAACCGTTTGTCCAGTTAGAGTGGATATCCACATACTGCCACATGTTGAAGTTGTCTGCATCGAAGTTATAACGTGGCAGAGCGCCCCATTTCTTACTCATTTCACCCGTAGGTGCCATCCAGCAGAAATTCTTATTGTTTTCATCATTAAGATTATCGTTCGCCTGGTCACCGGGACGGAAACGATTCTTCAACGGAACACGAGAAATCCAGAAGTTCTCATCAACGTAACCGGCATCACCGTTCCATGGTTTGCCGGGCTCCCACTTATCCAAGGCACTGACTATGTTTTCGGGCCTGCCATCCTTCACATACATCTCGTGCGAGGGAAAACTCTGCGCCACTGCGCCTGCTGCAATAAGTGAAATTGCAAATGCAAGTAATTGTTTTTTCTTCATACTATGGTTTTTAGGAAATAAAGTTATCTTAAGAATTCCAACGTTTTCTTAATCGTTGCTAATATATATAATATTTTAGTAAAACCGCTGCTTTTTCATTATAAATTTAACGTCGACCTTGAATGTATACTTGTACATAATATTAGGGATGGTAACTGTCGTAATGTAATTCGCAACTCAAGACAATGCAATGCGCCATAAAAAAGAACATATAAACCTCTATTTTGTAACAAGTATGAGTTTGTTAGGTTAAAAAAACAAAAAACGGACCGAGTAGTACACTATTTGCCTTTCATAATAGTTATATCTTTGTGTAAAACGGATAAAAATGTACGAAAATCTTTTACGTCTGCCTTACTTTCAGGGCATGAGCAAGGATGAGATAACATCAATACTCGACAAAGTGGCGTTCGACTTTCAAAACCTGTCGGACG
>JAFTTD010000288.1 GCA_017466965.1 Bacteroidaceae bacterium | reverse complement strand
GATTGTAGAAGCAGTCACGAAGTCCTGACTCCTCTTGTCTCCATACTATGCGCTTTGGGTGGGGATTTCTGGTAAAGTCGTTCATCCATTCTATTGCGGCAGTGTCAGCTCGGTTCATCCAGTGTCCGCATCCTTCTACAATGGTCGTCTTGTGTATGTAGCCTTCACTGTCTGCATTCTGCAGCGAATCCAGCATGCTGCCGTATTTGACAGCAAGAGCGTTGCGGTTGTAGGCGCTGTCATCTTCACCCATCCATACCATAAACCCGATGTTTCTCAGATTTAGCGGAGATGCTTCTCCTGGATGCCCTGCCATCATTGAGGCTGCTGCCCAATAGTCTGCCATACGCGGTGCCATGCGGTAGGCTCCGTCACCGCCAGCCGAATATCCTAACAGATATACCTTGTTGGGATTGACATCAAGTTCGTATGAAGCGCAGGTGATAAGTTTTGCAAAAAGAGTGTCAATGTGCGGGCGAAACCACATGTTCCAGTCGTCAACAGCTGCACGAGGTGCTATATATACGCCCTCAGCAGGTCTATAGAGGGTCATCTGATTGCGCCACTGCTGGTCGTTCACAGCTTTTGCTGTGTTGCCGCCGCCATGCATGGATATGTATAGTGAACGTCCGTCTGCGGGCTTTTCTCCATAAATTCTGACATCGAAAGGCATGATGCTTTTTCCGCTTTTCATTATGCGCTGTTCCCACATAAGATGATGCTCGTCTTTGTGCTTTGCCAATGCTTCTTGCCAAGTCTTTTCAGCAAAGGCTTCCGCTTCTTTGACGGTAAGCGGCTTTGCTGTTTTTTGTGCGTTAGCGGTGTGAGAACACAAAACACTTATCAGGGCAATGATTATGAACTTCATGTTTTGAGCTGTTTGTTACTGTTCCTGCAATTTCTCCTTATAGTGTTCTATTGCTTTTTTAGCTATTTCTATGGCCTCATCCATGCTACATTCAAGCTTTCCGCCAGCTGCATTGAGATGACCGCCGCCGTTGAAGAATTCTTTTGCCATACTGTTGCAAGGGAAATCATCCACACTGCGTAGCGAAACCCAAACAAGTTGCTTGTCGGAGTCTTCACGAAGAGATATGGACAATTTCTGACCTTTTATGCATAGCGGCATGTTCACTATTCCCTCGGCATCACCTTTCAGATAATGGAAACGCTTGAGCTCTTCGCGGTCAAGGGTGAACAATGATGAATGAGTGTCTTCGAAAACCTGTAGCTTTTCGTACAGAATATATCCCATCATCTTGTATCTGTCAACAGTGTAGTTGTTGTATAATTTTCTGTATATCAAATCCTTGTCAATGCCTTTGCGCATCAGTTCGCTTATGATGACGTAAATGTCGGGGTCGTTGCTGTTGTATGTGAATCCGCCTGTGTCGGTACACATTCCTGCATAAAGGTCTTCAGCGCAGTGAAGGCTTATGCTTTTCGTTCCGCCTATGGAGTCGATAAGGCGAAACAAAAGTTCGCAAGTGGAGCATGCAGAAGGGTGTGAGATGATTGTATTGCAGAATTTCTCCGGTGCAAGATGATGGTCTATGAGAATCTTCTTCGCCCTCGACTTGCCTACAGGAACAGCAAGTTCGTCAATTCGGCTCAGTGCATTGAAGTCAAGGCAGCATATAAGGTCTGCCATATTGATGATGGCGTTGGCATGGCCGCGCTGTCTGTCATAAACAACAATCTTGTCTGCATCATTCATCCATTTGAGGAAATCGGGAAAGTAATTCGGAACAATGACCGTTACGAATTTCCCTTTTCCTTTCAGATATTCATATAGAGCAAGCGAAGAACCTATGGCATCTCCGTCTGGAGATATATGGCAGCAGATTACAACATTCTTGCAGTCATTGAAAAGCTTTTGTGCTTCGCTAACTTCTTTGTGTGGTATTAATTGTTTAAGCATATTTCTGTTGTCACCTCTTTAGTGTGATTAATGATCGGTTTTCTTGTAATATAATGCAAAGATAATGATTTCTTCAAATCTTCAGAACAAATGAAATACAAATATCGTAAAGGGGCAGGGAGTTATGGTTGGCAAGTCTTTTTTAGCGTACCGGAAAATCCTTATAATATCACTGTGCCGGAGTTGATTTTCCAGCACAGTGATGATTAAACTCCAGCACAGTGATGATGCATTTCCAGCGCAGTGATGACGCATTTTCAGCGCAGTGAAAATTATGTGTTTCTTAACTACTTAAGAATCAGGATGCTCCGACTCCTAAATCAGTGTTCTCTATGAGGATTTCTATTTGCGGGTCATCTTTTATTTCAGGGTATATTTCAGTGCAGAACCATCTGTGTAAATCCTCTGAGCATCTGATACCTGTAGTGTTGTTGCAGAAAACATTCACGCTGAAATACTCAAAATGCTTTTTTGCTGTGGCAATGTCAAGAGTAATCTGCTCACGCGTCTGTCCCTCTACACAGCACAGCAGACAGATGCCGCTGAAATGTTTTGCTATGTCAGACGGTGTGACGGTTGATGGAATGCCTTTGTTCCATTTATCCCTTGTTTCTGCATTGAATGTTTCAACTCCGCATCTGAATTTCACTTTCAGAGGTTTGAATCTTTCCGCAAACTTTGCAAGGTGGTTGCGATACATGAAGTGGGACTCAAACCAAAGCGTATGAATCCCCTTTGATTTTGCCACCTCCGCAATCATGCGGCAGGTCTGCTCGTCTAATTCAATGCATGAGCCCGAATTTATGATGTCAAGAACTCCATGAACACCTGTTACTTTGGCGAGAACATGGCGGTTTATTTCATAAGGGTTTTCACTGATGTCTGTATGGTAATCGCAAAAAGTACATTTCTTCCATCTGCACCCTGTGCCTTGCAGAAGAATGAACTCGCGAGGCATCTTTGTGCCTATGATTGAATATCTTTCCATCTTGTCATATCTTGTTTGTCCTCATTTTGCGTTTCAACCAATAAACAACGGCGTATGCCATCGGTGTTCCCAAACATGATTCTATAAGCAATTTGGAAAAATACTGGAATGCCATCATCAGAAGCAAATCGCGTGTAGAGACAACTCCAAGGAATGCAATCAAAACAAATGGCAAAGTGTCGAACACATATCCTATCATCGAACTGCCTATTGTCCGCACCCAAAGTCTGCGCCCCTTTGTCTTCTGTTTGATTTTCTCCATAATCCAGGCGTTAGAAAGTTCGCCAAGGAGACAACCGGTCAATGAAGCTATCACAATGCGGGGCACGTAGGTGAAGATATGATTATAGGCAGAAGCCGTTTCTGACAGATATTCCGGAGAGGGCAGCCATACGCCAATCTGCGTGCAAACTACCATGACGATATTGCAAAAGAATGTCATCCAGATAACTTTCTTGGCAGTGCGGAATCCCCAGACTTCTGTCAGCACATCGCCCAGCATATATGCAAACGGGAATGTGATGGTGCCTGCGTCAAAACTGAAAATGTTGAAGATGCCGATGACTTTCACTGCCATCACGTTTGATACTAAATATAGCGTTACGAAAAATGCAGTAACGATTATCAGAGGCGTGTCGCCTGCTGTTCGGTTTTTGAAAGGGTTTTCCGATACCTTGTCCATAAAAGTAGATATTATAAGTATTTTGCCGGCAAAGATAACGCTTTTTGTTCAAAGAATGCGAACTATTCAATCTTTAATTGGCAAATCTTTTGATTGTCGTTTTTATGTTATATCTTTGTGACGTAACAAAATAGATGAATATGAATCACAAAGTAGCGATAGTCATACTCAATTGGAATGGTAGGGAAATGTTGAGGAAGTATTTGCCTACAGTGCTGAAATGTAGTGGTGAGGGGACTGTTATTGTGGCAGATAATGCATCTACAGATGGCTCGCTGGAAATGTTGGCAAATGAGTTTCCGCAGATTCAGACCATAGTTCTTGACAAAAACTATGGGTTTGCTGATGGGTATAACCGTGCGCTTCGCCAGGTGGAAGCCGAGTATTATCTGTTGCTCAATTCTGATGTGGAGATACGTGACAAGGGATGGCTTGTTCCTATGATAGAGTATATGGATGCGCATCAGGAATGTGGAGCATGTCAGCCAAAGCTGCTAAGTCTTCATAATCCTGAAGAGTTTGAATACGCCGGAGCGGCAGGAGGGTTCATTGACAAGTATGGCTATCCATTCTGCAGGGGTAGGGTGTTTGGATATGTGGAGAAGGACTGCGGACAATATGACGACAAAGTTACACTGATGTGGGCTACTGGTGCCGCATTGATGGTAAGAGCCTCTGATTATTGGAATGCAGGAGGATTGGATGGCAGGTTCTTTGCCCACATGGAAGAGATAGACCTGTGCTGGAGATTGAGGAGTTTGGGAAAGGATATTGTATGCATACCAGAGAGTGTGGCTTATCATCTTGGAGGTGCAACTTTGAATCAGGGAAATCCAAGAAAGACTTTTCTGAATTTCCGTAACAATCTGCTGATGCTATATAAGAATTTGCCTGAAAATGAATTGCATTCGGTGATGAGGATGAGGTTCTGGCTTGATATGATGGCTGCGATGCAGTTCCTTGTAAAAGGTGATACGGGGAATTTCAGGGCTGTCATAAGGGCTAACAAGGAATACAGGCGCTTGCGCCCAGAGTTTGAAACGGACAGGAAACGGAACCTTGAAAGAATGAAGACGAAGAAGATTGATGAACGCAGAAACTTTTCTGTTCTGTGGAGATTCTATGTAAAAGGAAAGAAAACATTTAATGAGATAGAAAGTCAAAACTAATTATTTACTAACACAAAACAAAATGAAAAAGAACCTTATTCTAATGCTTGTCGCACTGTTTGTCGTAGTTTCAGCGCAGGCGCGACCTTTGTTCGGAGAAGCAAAGCTTTTTGTGGATGACTGGAAGTTCAAACTCCAAACAAACGAAGTTATTAAAGTTGATGAAAATGCAGAAAAATGGCAGAAGGTGACATTGCCGCACGACTGGTCTGTGGAAGGTCATTACAGCTATACGTTTGCAAGCGCAACTGGTTATCTCCCTGGAGGGCTTGGATGGTATGCAAAGTCTTTCAGCATACCTCAGGACATGAAGGGCAAGAAAGTCTTTGTTTACTTTGAAGGAGTTTATAATAGAAGCAAGGTGTATTTGAATGGACACTTGCTTGGAGAGCGTCCGAACGGCTATGTGTCCTTCATGTACGACTTGACTCCGTACCTTAAGTATGGAAGCGATATGAACGATCTTCGTGTGGAAGTGGATCATACTAAATTTAATGATTCGCGTTGGTACACTGGCTCCGGTATATACCGTGATGTATATCTGGTTTATTCAGATCCGACACATGTTGATCTTTGGGGGACATATTGCATTACTGAGAATGTGTCAAAAAAGAAAGCTGATTTCGTAGTGCAGACAACGCTTAAGAATGAACGTGCCGAGGCTGTGAAGGCTCAGGTAGAACTGTCTTTGTATGAGCGTGAAACAGGGAAACTGGTTGCAACTGCTAAAAAGAACATAGGCGTAAATGCAGCTGGCTCGATAGTCTGCAAGCAGACGTTGAAGGTGAAGAACCCTAAGATGTGGAGCATTGAAGAGCCTAATCTTTATCGTCTTGTTACTACTTTATATGTAAATGGCAAGAAGACAGAAAGCAATGAGATAAATACTGGCGTGCGCACATTGCGCTTCGACCCTAATGAGGGATTCTTCTTGAATGGCGTGAACAAGAAGCTGAAGGGTGTTTGTATCCATCATGATGCAGGCTGCCTTGGGGCGGCTGTACCACGAGAAGTGTGGAAACGTCGTCTGGAAAAACTTCGTTATATGGGCTGCAATGCCATCAGAATGAGCCATAACCCTCAGGCACCAGACCTTTATGAACTCTGCGATGAAATGGGATTCGTTGTTATGGACGAGGCGTTTGACGAATGGGAATTCCCTAAGCGCAAGTGGATAGAAGGCTGGAACGTTGGTAAGCCTGGCTATGACGGAAGCGCAGATTTCTTCAACGAATGGTGCGAGCGTGACTTGAAGGACATTGTTCTTCGTGACCGCAATCATCCGTCAATCATAATGTGGAGTATCGGAAACGAGGTTGACTATCCTAACGACCCTTATTCACATCCTGTTCTGGAGAAAGGTACTATTAATCAGCCTGTGCATGGAGGCTATCTTAAGGATGCGCCTCAGGCTGAGCGTCTGAGCGAGATTTCCGCACGTTTGGCAAAAGTTGTACGCGAGAACGACCTCTCACGTCCTGTTACTGCTGCTCTTGCAGGTGTGATAATGAGTAACCATACTGATTATCCGTTTAATGTTGACATCTGTGGCTACAATTATACGGAGAACAGATATGAACTTGACCATAAGACATACCCGGACCGCGTTATTTATGGTAGTGAAACGGGACGAGGAATAAATGAATGGAAGGCTGTGAGAGACAACAAGTATATCTTTGCCCAGTTTATTTGGACAGGACTTGACTATCTTGGCGAATCAGGCCGTTATCCTTCTCGTGGTCTTAACACTGGCATGATTGACTTCGCCGGATTTTTGAAACCGCAGGCTTATCTTCGTCGTGCAATGTGGAGTGAGTCGCCTGCTATCTGGGCGGGAACTTCAATGGCTCCTCGCAACTCGTCGGGCAGAAGATGGGGAGGAAATCCTCTACCTACATGGACATATTCTGACGGGCAGAATGTGATGGTGACAGCGTATTTCAATACTCCGTATTCACGTCTCCTTGTAAATGGAAAGGTTGTGGGAGAAGAAAAGGCTTTCAATAGTGATACGTATGCGGCTTCATGGACTGTTCCATACGAAGCTGGAACGTTGACAGCCCAGGCGCTTGACAAAGACCGTAAGGTTGTTGCAGAATATGAAATCAAGACAAACGGCAGGCCGGACGGAATCTCTGCAAAGAGCGATGTTACAGAAATATCAAGTAACAGGGGTGTGGCGCAAATTGAAATACAGATTGTTGATGAAAAGGGTAATCCTGTTTATTTGGCTGACAATGAAATAATGTGCTTCGCACGCGGTCCGGTAAGGGTTCTTGGACTTGAATCTGGAAGCAATACTGATATGACTGACAACAAGGCTCGAAGCAGACGTGTTTACAATGGCAAACTTATTGCGTATGTTCAGGCTACAGGAGAAACAGGTGATGCTGTTGTTTCATTCTCGTCTTCATGGCTAAAACCTGCGCAAGTGAATATTGCTGTGAAATAAATCAAGAGATGATGTTGGCCTGAGAATGGCCGGCGCTAAAAATGCTATTATGCGAAAAAGCTCAATATGTCTTTGCATGTGTATGGTGGTATTGCTTGCCACTCATGCACATGCAGTGTTTTATGCTCATGCTTTTGGTGTTAAACCAAATACAGGTGGGTTTTATAAAGAGGATTCGTCATTGCAGGATGTTCAAGAATCTGCCGAAGAGGATTTGCTGGCAGCCATGATGCAGAATTACAAGGGTAAAGTTGTTCTGATAGATTTCTGGGCTACATGGTGCGCTCCTTGTATAAATGCTATAAGAAACTTTGAAAAGGCGAAGCCGCAATTTGCCGGCAAGGATGTGGTCTTTCTGTATCTTGCAGATGAATCGTCACCATACGATGCGTGGAGCAAAATGATACCCGATATAAAAGGTGAGCATTTCAGACTGTCTGCCGATATGCTTTACGGTATTAAAAGGCGCTACAAACTTAATGGTATCCCCTCGTATATCATTGTAGATAGAACAGGCAAGGTGGTTTATTCTAAAGTTGGCTTTGAGGGGGCAACGCAGATTTCTGCGGTTATTGATGCGGCGCTGGCAGATGAGCAATAACGGGTCAGCGGATATTTCCGGTTGGTATAGCCATAATCAAGAATAAAGAGTTATCTTTGCCTTATGAAATCAGATCAGCTACTTCGCGCCATCCTTCCGGATGTGCTTATAGACAACTTT